>CAZTTM010000134.1:0-2590 GCA_964616035.1 uncultured Muribaculaceae bacterium | reverse complement strand
AATAGAAGATTTTGAATTCTTAGGTGGAAGTGGTGCAAATAATGCATCTACTGGAAATGCTTATAGTGCTCCAGTAAATAATAGTGCAGCATACAGCCCACAAGCACCGATTACTCCAAGTGCTATTGAAACAACTGATATAAGTGAAGATCCTTACAAAGACTTTGGAACTGAAATATCTTTAAGTAATGATGATTTACCATTTTAGTTAAAGGAGGATAAGTAATATGGCAGAATTTTATCGTAAGAAAAAGAAAATTTGTCAAATGTGTGCTGGAAAAAGCGTAGATTATAAAGATGTTATGATTATTAATAAATATATTAATGATAAAGGCAAGATTTTACCAAGAAGAATGACTGGTGCTTGTGCTAAACATCAAAGACATATTGCTGAACAAGTTAAATATGCAAGATTTATGGCTTTAATACCATTTGTTAAATAAATTAACTCACCTTTGGGTGAGTTTTTCTATACTTAAAATGCTTATTGTGATAAAATGTTTATAGGTGAATTGTATGCAAAAAGATAAAAAATTAGTAGTAGCATTCTTAGTAGTAATATTTGGTGTATTTTTATGTATTCCGAGTAAATTTATACTTGTTAAAATGGGAATAATGAGTATGAATATGGATAACTTTTCTGAATATAAAGGAAATATTGAAAAGAACATTGTTGATAAGTTAAATAATATTGTTGGTAAAATAGAAAACAATATTGAAAATAAAGTTACTAATTATTTTCCTTTGTATAGTAATTTAAATACGTTGTATCAAAGAGTAAATTTTGCAAGTAATAAGCTATTGTTTAAGGATGTACCTATAAAAACAAATAGTGATGGTGAATATATATTTTATGATAAAGTAAATGAGTTTTATTATTTAACAAATAAATATAGTGATGAAGAGTTAGATGCAAGATTAGAAAAACAAGTTAAGTTTTTTAATGAGTTAAGTAATAAAGGAATAAATGTAAATATTTATATACCTACGAGATATGAATTTACTAAATTAAAAGAAAATAATTTAAGTAAATATGTGGATGAATTTGTAAACAAACTTGATAGTAAAATAAATACTAGAGTTATGAATGTTACAAGTATAGATGAATATAAAAAGTATTTTTATAAAACTGATCATCATTGGACAATTTATGGTGCTTTAGATGGTTATCAAGATATTTGTGATATGTTAGGTATTCAAAAATTAAATGATTTAAATGCCCTGGAACATAAAGAAAAGAAATATTATGGTTCACTTGCTAAAACTGCTTTAAATGATAGTATAAATGATTATATTAGTGATGTAGATATAAAACTAGATTATGATGTATATGTAAATGGTAAAGAAGCTGATAAATTATTTAAGCCTAGAGAAATAAGACTTGATAGAGATTATAAATATTATGATTATTATGTTCAATATTTTAATGGACAATATGGGAACGTAGTTTATGATTATCATGATGATAATAAAGAAAACTTGCTTATTGTAGGTGATTCTTATTCTTGGCAAATAGATTATTTAATAGCTAGTTCTTTTAATAAAACACATGTTATTAACTTAAGATATGATGAATATAAAAATAAAGAATTTAATTTAAGTAAGTATGTTAGTGATAATAATATTTCTAAAGTATTATTCTTGTATGATGGTGGTTCAAGTATATTTGACCAATATAATTATGATTTTGAAGGGAGAGTAAAATAATGGTATTTTCTAGTTTAATTTTCTTATTTTGTTTTCTTCCAATATTCTTAATTTGTTATTTTGCATCTAAAAAAAGAAAGACAAGAAATATTGTTCTTCTTATATTTTCATTAATGTTTTATGGTTATGGAGAACCAATTTATGTTCTTTTAATGATATTGTCTATTTTAGTTAATTATTATATAGCTTTAGTAATGGATAAAAGTAATAGTAAAAAGAAATGTTTAATAACCAGTTTAATATTTAATCTGGGCTTGCTTTTTGTATTTAAATATACTAATTTCTTTTTAGATAATATAAATAATTTGTTTAATTTAAATATTAAATTTTTAAGTATAAGTTTACCTATAGGAATTAGCTTTTATACATTTCAAATACTTACTTATGTTATTGATGTTTATAAGGGAAAAGTTCCTGTTCAAAAAAGTATTATTAATTTAGGATGCTATATTAGTGCTTTTCCTCAGCTTATTGCAGGACCTATTGTTAGATATGAAACTGTAAATAGTGAACTTGATGATAGATGTGAAAATGTAGAAAATTTTGCAACTGGAATAAGAAGATTTGTTATTGGATTATTTAAAAAGGTTGTAATTGCTAATGAAATGGCTTATGTTGCTGATACTTTATTTGCATCTAATATTGCAGAGTTAGGCGTTTTGGGTATGCTTGTTGGCGGAATAGCATTTACTTTCCAAATATATTTTGACTTTAGTGGTTATAGTGATATGGCAATTGGCTTAGGTAAAATGCTTGGATTTAATTATTTAGAAAACTTTAATTATCCATATATTGCTCGCAGTATAACTGATTTTTGGAGAAGATGGCATATTTCGTTATCTACATTCTTTAGAGATTACGTTTATATTCCTTTGGGTGGTAA
>CAZTTM010000133.1:0-2643 GCA_964616035.1 uncultured Muribaculaceae bacterium | reverse complement strand
TATATAACTATGATACTTTATATAAAAGATTACAAGAAATTGCGTTCTTAAATAAAGGACTAAGAATTAATTTATATGATTTAAGAGATACTGTAGAAAAACATGATACTTTCCTTTATAATGGGGGTATTATTGAATATGTTGCAATGCTTAATAAGAGTAAGACACCAATTCATGATGATATTATATATATGGATGGTTCTGAAAATGGAATAGAACTTGAAGTAGCTTGTCAATATAATGAAACTTATTCACCAAGTATTTATTCATTTACAAATAATATTAATACTTATGAAGGTGGTACTCATGAAGATGGGGTTAAAGCTGCCTTAACTAAAGTTATTAACAATTATGCGAAGAATGCCAAGATTTTAAAAGAAAATGATGCACCTTTAATTGGTGAAGATTGTCGTGAAGGTTTAACAATGATTATTAGTTGTAAACATCCCGATCCTCAATTTGAAGGACAAACTAAGACTAAACTTGGTAATAGTGAAGTTAGAAAGATTGCTAGTGATGTATTTTCTCAAGGTTTTGAAAGATTTTTAATGGAAAATCCTAATGAAGCTAAGATAATTATTGAAAAATGTATTAGTGCTTCACGTGGAAGAATTGCTGCAAAGAAAGCAAGAGAAGCAACAAGAAGGAAAAGTGACTTAGATATAGTTAATTTTGGTGGAAAACTTGTTGATTGTAAGGAAAAAGATCCTAGTGTTTGTGAAATATTCTTAGTCGAAGGGGATAGTGCCGGTGGTTCTGCGATTAAGGGAAGAAATAGTATGACTCAAGCTATACTTCCACTTAAAGGTAAAGTTTTAAATGTTGAAAAAGCAAGACTTGATAGAGCTTTAAGTAATGATGAAATTAAGACAATTATTACGGCTTTTGGTACTGGTATTGGTCAAGAATTTGATTTAAGTAAAATGAGATATCATAAAGTTATTATCATGAGTGATGCCGATGTCGATGGTTCTCACATTAGAGTACTTCTTCTTACTCTTTTCTATCGTTTCTTTAAGCCAATTGTGGAAGCTGGTTATGTTTATGCTGCTCAACCACCTTTATATTGTATTAAACATGGACAAACTATTAAATATGTTTTAAATGATGATGAAAGAGATGAATATATTAAAGGTTTAAATGAAAAAAATATTAGATATGATATAGCAAGAATGAAAGGTTTAGGAGAAATGGATGCTGAAGAATTAAATGAAACAACTATGGATATTGATCATAGAATTCTTCGTAAAATAACTGTGGATGATGCTATTAGTGCTGATGCTGCATTTAGTAAATTAATGGGTGAAGAAGTTGAACCTAGACGTAAGTTTATTGAAGAAAATGCAACTTATGCAAAGAATTTGGATTTTTAGGAGGTTAATATGGATCATAGTAGAGATAGACTTGAAGAAAATAATATTGTAAATGAAATAGAATCATCTTTTATTGAATATTCAATGAGTGTTATTATTTCTAGAGCTTTGCCGGATTTAAGAGATGGTTTAAAGCCAGTTCATAGAAGAATTATTTATGATATGTTAGAAAATGGTTTGACACCAGAAAAAAAACATCGTAAAAGTGCTACGATAGTTGGGGATGTTATGGGGAAATATCACCCACATGGTGACTCATCAATATATGAAGCTATGGTAAGAATGGCACAAGACTTTAATTATCGTTATTTACTTGTTGATGGACATGGTAACTTTGGTAATATTGAATATCCTAGAGCTGCTGCTTATCGTTATACTGAAAGTAAACTTGCTAAGATATCAATGGAACTTTTGAGAGATATCAACAAAAATACTGTTAATTTTGTACCAAATTATGATGATTCTACGGTAGAACCTGAAGTTTTACCTTCAAGATTTCCAAATATTTTAGTTAATGGAACAATGGGGATTGCTGTTGGTATGGCAACAAATATTCCACCACATAATTTATGTGAAGTTATTAATGGATGTATTGCTTATATTGATAATCCTGATATTACAACTGAACAGTTAATGCAACATATTAAAGGACCTGATTTTCCAACTGGTGGTATTATTTTAGGTAATTCTGGAATAAAGAAAGCTTATGAAACTGGTAGAGGTTCAATAACTATTAGAAGTAAAGCCACAATTGAAGAAAAAAATGGAAGACATTATATTGTTATTGAAGAAGTTCCTTATGGGGTTAATACACTTGATTTAAAACAAAAAGTTGCGGATTTAGTACATAATAAAGTACTTGAAGGTATTACTGATTATCATACTGATTTAAAAGATGGTATTAAGATAACTATAACACTTAAGAAAGATGCTAATCCTCAAGTAGTGCTTAATAATTTATATAAGCATACAGCTTTTCAAACAACTTTTGGTATTATTTTCTTGATGCTTGATAAAGGTGTACCTAGAACTTTAGGTTTAAAAGATATAATAAGTAAATATGTAGATTATCAACAAGAAGTTATTATTAGAAGAACTCAATTTGAATTAGATAAAGCTGAAAAGAGAGTACATATCTTAGAAGGTTATAAGATTGTATTTGATAATTTAGATGAAGTTATTAAGATTATTAAAGAATCTAAGGCTGATGGAGAAGCTAAATCTAAGTTAATGGAACGTTTTGGATTAACTGAAGCTCAAACTGATAATA
>CAZTTM010000132.1:0-2694 GCA_964616035.1 uncultured Muribaculaceae bacterium | reverse complement strand
CAAGTTCAATTATTATTTCACAAGCCAGATCCTTTTTCTCATTATTAGATACATTATCAAAATAATTATCTATCATTCTACTAGGTCTAGATTGTTTTGAATTATATTCTAATCTTGCTTCTTCAAATTCACTTAAATAAAGTTCTTTAACATCGTCAAGTGGAGAAGAAGTTCCTCTTATTATTTCTATTAGTTCTTGTTCATTATCATATTTTCGATAATTATGTTTATCAACTTTTGATAATTGTCTTACATTTTGAATAGCATTATTTGGTAAAGAAGTTGTTCCACTTAAATTATTTTTACCATTTTGTTTAGATATATTTTTTCTATTTTTATCACTACCTAAATGTAATGAATAAGCAAGTTCTGACATAGTTTTCCTTCTTTCTAGAAGTGACCACTTAAGTGGCCATTTTGGTCATCCAAAATTTCTAACCCCCTAGGAATTTTGTACGCTTGCATACAAAATATCCGGTGGGCTAAGGTTTAACAACTTAGAATCCGTTTACTTTATTTTGTAATAACCAAAACTTCGTAATGGTTAAAACTTCATAAAGTATTAATTTTTAAATTGCTATCGCCACGCATTTTAAAAATCTTCTTCGGTAACATTATCGGGTATTGTTTCAAATACATCTCTAATGTTTACTTTTATATCATTTGGGTTATTCTTTGTAGCAAGCATTCCCATTGATAACCAATCCTTATCTCCATTATTATCTTTTTGTAATGGGAATACTCTAATAGGAACTTCGTTTCTTTGAAGTGGTCCTATATCTAATTTTTCTGTATCTTTATAAAATGTGCCTTTATATAAATTAACTTCATAACATTCATTTAATCTATAGAAGTTTTGCATTACATCTTTGATACTTGTATACTCGCTATATCTTACTGGGACTGAAGTTTGTATTCCATTCAAATCAATAATCATTTCTCGTTCATAATCAATATAACCTTGGTTAAATAACATTTTAAAATCTTCATAGAAAGTACTTCTAAAATTAGCTTTCTTAACAACATACATATTATTTACTTCTTTTAGTTCTATATCATCAATGTATCTCATTACTATATCTGCTTTATCATCTCTATCTAAATCAGGCCAACAATCTTCAAAAGCGTGATATGTAAGTGGTAATTTGATTTTGTTAATATAGTCCATATCTCTTTTAAGTAATATATCATCAACAGTAAAATTTAATTGTTCAGCTTGTTGATTAGATATAATCTTTTCTTCTAAATCTTTAATTAAGTTATCTAATTTTTCAGTTTCATCTTTAAATTCTTCTATTGTAAATAATTCATTAACAAATCCTTCTTTTAATCTTTTCTTTTTATTATTTAGTTTCTTAATTTCTTCTTCTAATTCATCTTTAGGATTTTCTAATTTATTTTTAAGTACTGGCAAAAAGAATTCATTAACAACTGAATCATATTCAAATACATCGTTTAAAATATGCATTATTGCTTCTTCAATTTTATTTTCCTTAATATTATTTTTACAATCTTCACATCTATAATAGAAATACCATTTATCATTTTTGATTTTATGAGTTGCTCCACCTGCAAGTATTTTTCCACATTTAGGACACTTTAATTTTTGTAAGAAAAGATAAGTTTGAGTTCTCATATAATTTCTAGAATTCTTTTTCTTTTGTACTTGGCAATTTTCCCATAGTTCTTTACTAACTAATGGTTCAACTACATTTTCATAATAAACTGAATTACCACTTCTTTTACCAGATACATAATCTCCTTTATAAATCTCATTAGATATTATTTTTAAAATAGTTTTATCTCTCCAATTAGTTTTACCTAATACTTTTTCTTCATTATAAATTTTTGCTATTTCAACATAAGTACAACCTTCAAAATATAAATTAAATATTCTTATAATAATATCTTTAGTTAGTGGATCTGGTACTAATAATCTATCTACATGTTTATAACCTAGTGGTGCTCTTGCTGGAATATGTCCTGCTTTAATTGCTCCAGATAATCCAACTTTTGTTCTTTCGCTTGTTCTTTCTATTTCTTGTTGAGATACACTCATTAGTATTCTTGAAATCATTTTTCCATTTGCATTAGTAGTATTAATATCATCATTAGCACAATCTAAATAAGCATTATTTTCTTCTAAAAACTTAATAATATTTTCCCAGTCATAAACACTTCTTGTAAGTCTATCTAGCTTTAATACAACAATAGTATTACATTTCTTATCTTTAATATCTTGTAATAATTCTTCAAATGCAGGTCTTGTATTACCAGTTTTAGCACTTATACCAGCATCTTTATAGACTTTATATATTTCATAACCTTTATATTCACACATAGCCCTTAATCGTTTTTTTTGTTCTGGTAAACTAAATCCTTCACGAGCTTGATCTTCGGTACTAACTCTTATGGAACACATATACCATATTATTTTAAAGCATTAAATTTAATAAATTTTGATTATAAAATAAATACCGGTATCACTATTGGTACTGGTATAAAACAACAAAAAGTCTATATTGATAAGATGGTCATAACTTTATCATTAGGACTTTAAAATAGTATATTTCAAATTAAAATATAATTGTTGAATGAAAAAATTACTGACATAATGCCAGTAATTTTTTATATAGTAGTTCTTTTTAATACTTTTATAAATCTTTGCTGTAAATACGGTTTTGCAAATTGATC
>CAZTTM010000131.1:0-2710 GCA_964616035.1 uncultured Muribaculaceae bacterium | reverse complement strand
ATTGTTTTATTTCTAGAGTCTTCAACTATTTTCCTAGAATACTCTAAGTCCTTAGCCATCTTTATATCGGGATTTTCAATTGTAAAATACATTAAAAATATTATAAAAGTATCTTTTGCAGTTATGAGTTGAATATATGGATATTTATACTGGATAATTGTTATAAATAAACCTAGCAAAAAATACAAAAATAATGGATAATATTGTTTATTTAATATATGATTTATGTTCTTTAGCAAAAACAACACATTCAAAATTATCATTAAGAATCCAAATACATAAACAAATTGTACAGATAACCCATTGGAATACATTTTTCCAATTTCATTATAAAACTCAATCGGTAAATAAAATATAAATAATGAAGTAATCAAAATTATTAAAACAACTATAATAATATTTTTCTTAAAATTTTGAAACATATATGCTTTATCTTTTGAAGAAATAGCAAACACGTAAAAAGTAAATAATGACATGTATATAATTAAATATACTAAGTATAATTTAGCTACAACAATTGTAATTATGCTATCCGTTCCCACATTTAGCATTAAAAAGTATAATGTTATATGTAAAATCAACCCTAAAATATTGCTTATTACAATTCTTTTAAATATCCTGTTTTCTATTGAATCTAATTTTACTTTTTTAAAATATACAATTGATAAAACAATTATATATAATAAACTACCACCTGTTAATAACACACCTGCTCCCATTTTTAAAACTCCTTCTTTAAAACTAAACTTTTATTCTTTTCTTTATTATTTATCATCTTTTCCAAAGATACAAAATCTATTTTACCAACCTTAGTATAGGGCATTTCATCCAATACTTGATATTCATATGGTAATGAATACTCCGGTAAAAATCTTTGACATAATTCTTGCAAGTTTTCTTTTATTGCACCAGAACATTCTCTATATTCATCCTTAATTGTAATACAAGCAACAGGAACATTAACATAGTCTGGGTGATTCATTGGAACAACTGCAACTGAGTCAACATAATTACTTTTCATAATAACATCTTCTATAGAATTTGGATAAATCGTTTGCCCTCTTCTCAAAATTATTCTCTTGTATCTTCCTTCAATAAAGATTTTACCATCACTATTTATTCTACCACAATCCCCGGTATGAACCCATTTTAATCCATCAGAATGTTCCTTAATTAACTTATTTGTAGCATCTATATTATTACGATACTCTTTCATAGTACATGGACCATTAATACATATTTCACCAGGTTTATTTTCAAAATATGATATTTCTTTACCTGTTTCTATATCAAAAATTGATACTGTATTACAAATAAGTGGTATGCCAACACTGCCTATTTCATTACAATTGCTAGTACAAGTTACTGCAGCAGCAGATACTTCTGTCATACCATAGCCTTTCATTATTAAAGATGATGAACCATGACTTTCTAAAAACTTGTTAATTTTTCTTTCTTGCTCTGCGTTCATTCCTTCGCCACCACAACCAGCACTTTTAATAAATGATAAATCTGTATGTCTATAACCAATAGTTTGCATAAATACTTCCCAATATCTAGGTACTCCTGTTATATGGTTTGGTTTATATTCCATCATTAGTTTATAAAACATACTAATATCAAATTTAGGCACTATTATTGTTTCCAAGCCTAATGCAATTGGTACATAAGTCGAAACACATATTCCATATGGAAAGAAAGGTGGAATTATACTTAAGAAAGTATCTTTTCTTGCCATATTAACATTCAATTTTGAATATTGAACTGCCATAGCAACAAAGTTTTTATTTGAAAGCACTACTGCTTTCGGCTCACCAGTTGTACCACCTGTATATACGATACATGCCGAATCTTCGCCTCTTATCACCTCAATTACATTTTTATAAAATGAATTATTTTTTAAAATTATATCACTTGTATAAACATTTCCTTTAAAATAAATAGGTTTGATTTGGTTTTTTAACTTCATAGAAAGAATAAACTCTTTTATCTTCGGTAGTGAATCGCCAATAGAAAAGGCAATAATATTTTCTATTGTTGTATCGTTTATAAAATCATTTATTTTAGAACTAAGTACATCTTGTGTGATTAAACATTTGCTATTATTTTCATTAATGTGGTTTTTCAATCCTTCACTACCTATTCTAGGATCAAGCATATTAGCAATAGCACCAATCTTATTTAAAGCAAAAAAACTATATAATATTTCTGGTGTAGTCAAGCAGCACATGGAAACTATGTCACCTTTTTTTATACCTAATTCTATAAATTTAGAAGTTAGTCTTTCAACTTTAGTAAATAATTCTCTATATGTTATTCTTCGGTGATAATAATTAAGGACTATATCATTTAAATTATTTTTATTATTATCATAAATATATTGATATAAACTTACATTAGGAATTATAACATCATCTGGACTTATATCATAGTATTTTAACCAAGGCTTATCTATTGAAGCATAGCCTGTTAACTCTTTCTTATTTTCCATTATAACATCCCTCTTTTCAACCTATTACCCCAAAAGTAATTTCTTATGTCATGATTATATCACAAGTCTTTATACTTTTCTATATTTTGTCTATTAATGGTAAAAAAATCACACTAAATAAGTGTGGTTTAAATAATAGAGCCTATTCTTTTTTATTCTTTAAGTACTTTATTAATATATTATCTAGACTCTTTTTATCTATAGGTTTTACTATATAAT
>CAZTTM010000130.1:0-2716 GCA_964616035.1 uncultured Muribaculaceae bacterium | reverse complement strand
AGGATATTACTGATTATTTTGAAGAAACTAGTCAGGAGAATATCAATAATGAATAATGTGGAGATAGAAAATAATAATTGATTTTTATAACTATCAATGGTATAATTTATTCACTTTGAGGTGGTAAAAAAATGAAAAAAGAATTAAGTGAATTATTATTTTCTAATATTAAAAATGATATTAATTACTATTTAGAAATGTATCCTAAAAGAAATATTCGAGATAAAGCAATAGTCACTAGATTTGCTCCTAGTCCAACAGGCTTTATTCATATTGGTAGTTTATATACAGCATTTATTTGTAATCAGTTTGCAAAAGAAACAGATGGAGTATATTTCTTACGTATTGAAGATACTGATCAGAAAAGAAAAATAGATGATGGTATTAATTTGATGCTAAAAGATTTAAAAAAGTTTAATATTAATTTTGATGAAGGCCCGGATATAGGGGGAATATATGGCCCATATATTCAATCTGAAAGAAAAGAAATATATCAAACTTTTGCAAAGGATTTAATTAGTAAAGGCCTTGCCTACCCCTGCTTTATGAGTGAAGAAGAAATAAAAGAAATAAGAGAAAAACAAAGTGCTAATAAAGAAAGAATAGGCATCTATGGTAAATATGCAAAAGATAGGGATTTAAGTTATGATGAAGTTAAAAATAGAATAGATAAGGGAATGCCATATATTATTAGACTTAGATCTACTGGTGATGAATCTAAGAAAATAGCATATCATGATTTAATAAAAGGTAATATTGAGTTTCCTGAAAATGATATGGATATTGTCTTAATTAAATCAGATGGACTTCCTACATATCATTTTGCTCATGTTATTGATGATTATTTAATGGGAACAACTCATGTTATAAGAGGAGAAGAATGGTTATCATCAGTACCTGTTCATTTAGAGTTATTCAAAGTTTTAAACTTCAAGACTCCTAAATATGGACATCTATCACCACTTACTAAAAAAGATGGGAATAGTGTTAGAAAATTAAGCAAAAGATATGATAAAGAATGCGCTATGAAGTATTATGAAGAATTAGGTATACCTAGTGAAGCATTAAGTATTTATTTTGCAACATTAATTAATGCTAACTTTGAACCATGGTATATGCAAAATAAAGATTGTAAAGTAGAAGATTATAAGTTTGAGTTTTCTAAAATGAAGAGTGGGGGAACTTTGTTTGATTTAGAAAAATTAAAGAGTATTTGTAAATTATATTTTTCTAGAAAGACCGCTGAATCTTTATATAATGAAATGTTAGAATATACAGAAAGTTATGATAAAGAATTTTATGATATTTTACTTGACAATGAGGAATACGCTATAAAGGTTTTCAATATTGAAAGAAATAAAGCAAAACCACGAAAAGATATTGCTGCTTATTCTGATGTACGTAAGGAAACGGCCTATATGTTTAACAATTTATTTATGTATGATAAAGATATGGATTATTCTAAGTATAATAAAGAAGTCTTGATTAACTATATTGATAATATATATAATATTAATGATAGTCATGATGAATGGTATGAGAAACTTAGTGATTATGCGTTTTCAATAGGATATGCTAAAAACAGTAAAGAATATAGTTTGAATCCTACGGAGTATAAAGGCCATTTAGGAACATTTTGTGAAATATTAAGAGTAGTTTTAACAGGACGTTTACAAACTCCTGACTTGTATGAAATAATGTCAGTATTAGGACTAGAGGAAATAAAAAAGAGAATTAAAAACTTTGCAACATTTAGTAATTAAACTTTCATCTAATAAAATATGTTTACCAAAATGATAAAATATGATATATTAAGTTTGGTGATACAAATGAACAAATTTACTTTTTTAGATGAAAAACAAATATTAGGAGATAATAGATTAGAAATATTTAATCAAGTTAATTCTAAAGCAGTAGTCACAGATTTTGCAATTTTATCAGGTGCTTATGTTAGTAATTATCATAAAAACGATTTTGACAGATCACTGATAAATAGAACTGGTTATTATTGGGTTAATGATTCTATTGATAAAAGTGCTTATACTATTGATGGATTTGGTAATAAGTCTATTCAAAGAAAATCTAATCGGGCTATTGCCTCACGACCAGTTATTTTGGCATCTAATATTATGAACGGTGGAAAAATTATAAATAATGAGTCTAATATAGTTAAGATACAATATGGATTTTATCCACAAAAAGCTTTAGATACTTTATGTCAGAAAGAATTAGAAAAGGCTTATAAAAGAGATTTTTCTCGATTTGAGTTAACTAAAGACACCTATACGTTAGATGCAAGAGAATGGTATGAAGTTAACAAAGACTTTTACCCAAATGTTATTAGTGTATACAAATATCATGGTAAAAGATATGCTAGAGTTATTGCTAATTCTTGTTTCAGTGATGAATACTTTCAATTATCAAATAAGAAATATTATAAAAATTATGATGCTGTATGGGTAGAAGTTGAACCAGTTAATTGGCTGGTTGATAAAGAAACTGGTATTGCAATTAGTGAAAAGTTATTGTTTGGAGGCATTCCTTTTGATTATAGTAAGTTTTTTATGAACGAATATTTCGCCAAAGAATTAACTCAACAAATGACTGATTCATATACTAAGACAACGAGTTATATTAAAAAACTTAAGAAATAATTTTATAGTTACAGTTCAGTCAAGGCACTAGAAAATAAGTGAGTTTTGCTCACTTTTTAATT
>CAZTTM010000129.1:0-2724 GCA_964616035.1 uncultured Muribaculaceae bacterium | reverse complement strand
TAAATAACCTATAATCATAATACCTACACAAGCTATAAATAGTAAAAGGACATTTAACATATTAGGAAACTCTTTATAATATAAAATACTACGATAATAACCAATAATATGAAACATTGGATTTAATTTAAATAAAGGCAATAACTCACTAGGTATCATATCAGCAGAATACACAATTGGACATAAATAAAACATTAACATCATGAATACATTAAGTAAATACTCAACATCCCTTACATAAACAGTAATTGATGAAAATATAAAAGCAAGTCCTAGCTGTAATATATATTGTATTAATACAATAATAGGTAATGCTATAATACTAGGTCCTATACCAATACCACTTATAATTAAAGTCATAAACACTATAATCCCTGTAATTAAAAAATTAATTAAATTACTAGTAGCAGTACTAATAGGTAATATCTCTCTAGGAAAATATACTTTCTTAATAATACCACCATTAGTGACTATTGAAGCAGCACTTTGTAATATTGTCATATTAAAGAAATTCCATGGCATTAAAGCTACTATTAAGAATACAATATAGTTATCTACTTCACTCTTTAAAATAAATGGAAATACTAAAGCATATATTAATAGTTGAAATAGTGGATTTAAAAAACTCCAAAGAACGCCTAAAAAAGATTTCTTGTATTTCCCTCTAAACTCCTTTTTAATAGAAGTCTTTAAAAACTCACGATAATTATATAATTCCATAAATATCTTCATTATCTCACCTACCCACATACTTTCTCATATTTATCCATAACATCTTTTGTCTTGCCATCCATTGCAATTCTACCATCTTTTAGCCATATTGCACGATCACATAAGAACTCAACAGCACTTCTTGAATGTGAAACAAAAACCATTGTTTTACCTTCTTTTTTTAGTTCTAGCATTTTATTCATACACTTTTCTTGAAAGTGCTGGTCACCTACTGCTAATATTTCATCAATTAATATTATATCTGCATCTACATTAATAGCGACAGAAAAAGCAAGACGCATATACATACCTGATGAATATGTCCTAATAGGAGTATCTATAAACTCACCTAATTCTGAAAACTCTATTATCTTGTCTAATCTCTCATCTATTTCTTTTTTTGTAAGGCCAAAAATAGAAGCATTAAAATATATATTCTCTCTTCCTGAAAAGTCAGGGTGAAATCCCGCTCCCAATTCAAGTAAAGAAGATACTTTGCCATAACTTTCGATACTTCCCTTAGTAGGATATATAATCTTAGTAATAAGTTTAAGCAATGTTGATTTACCACTACCATTAACTCCTACTAAAGCAACTGTTTCTCCCTTCTTTATATCAATATTAATATCTTTTAAAACATTTCTTACTTCTCTTTTACTCTTTCCAATTCTAATTAATCTTTCTTTTAAAGTATTAGCTTTATCACCATAGATAATAAAATCTTTTGACATATTTCTTATCTTAATAGCGGTATTATCTTTCTTCATCATAACCTCCGTATAACACAATAATTATAACATCTTATAACATCATTAGTCAATTAAACTATAGAAAAAGACCTATATATCAATATAGATCTCTTAATCCTTATCTAGTTTTCTTATATACTTTTTTATACTCGCCACTCTTAATATCGTTTATCCAATCTTCATTAGCAAGATACCAATTAACTGTATCTCTAATACCATCATCAAAATTATAAGATAAACTCCAACCTAATTCTCTTTCTGACTTAGTTGAATCAATAGCATATCTTAAATCATGACCAGGACGATCAGTTACAAACTCTATTAAACTTTCTGGCTTATTTAATTGTTTTAATATTGTTTTGACAACTTCTAAATTAGTTCTTTCAGAATGTCCACCTAAATTATATACTTCTCCATCATGACCTTTTTTTAGTATTAAATCAACACCAACATTATGATCATGAACATGAATCCAATCACGAACATTCTCTCCCTTACCATATACTGGTATCTTCTCATCATTTAAAGCTTTACTAATAACAACAGGAATTAATTTTTCAGGGAATTGATATGGACCATAATTATTTGAACATCTAGATATTGTTATAGGTAAACCAAACGTTCTATGATATGCCATAACCAATAAATCTGCTGAAGCTTTTGATGCTGAATATGGGCTTGATGCCTTAATAGAATTATCTTCTCTAAATAATAAATCAGGTCTATCAAGTGGTAAATCACCATATACTTCATCAGTAGATATTTGATGATATCTTACTATTCCATATTTACGACAAGCATCCATTAAAACTTGCGTTCCTAAAATATTAGTTTTTAAAAATATTTCTGGATTCTTAATAGAATTATCAACATGACTCTCAGCGGCAAAATTAACTACATAATCAAAATGTTCCTTCTCAAATAATCCATAAACTAATTCTCTATCTGTTATATCTCCACAAATAAATTCAAAATTATCTCTACCTTCTAAATTCTTAATATTATTATAATTTCCTGCATATGTTAAGGCATCTAAACATACAAACTTATCATTAGGATAAGTACTAGTCATATAATGCAAAAAATTACTTCCAATAAAACCGGCTCCCCCAGTTATTAAATACTTCATATTATTTTTCCTTTCTTAGTACTTTTATATATCTCTTAGTAGCATCTTTCCAATCAGGTAATCTAACTAATCCTTCTTTATCTAATTTATCTTTACTTAACTTAGAATTTAAAGGCCTTTTAGCTAAAGTTATAT
>CAZTTM010000128.1:0-2746 GCA_964616035.1 uncultured Muribaculaceae bacterium | reverse complement strand
GCACGACCCGATTTTGTCCAGCCGCAGGCAATCTGAAAATCATGATGAACGTTCAGTTCAAGTGATCCGTTAAACAGTTGACTATCAATAAGTTCAACTGCATGATGTAACCATTCTTCTCTACTCATTAATATACATTTTTTTATTTAAAAATGAAAGAAATATTGAAAATCGCTCAAATTACTTACCCAGTAATCATCTCCTTCTTCTTCATTCATAACAAGTCTGTATCCGTAAATAGGGTGATCTTCTGTTTCTAACCAACCATTACCCAGATACTTTAATTTTTGAGAGGTCTGCTGGGTTTGATAATGTTGTTTTCCGTTGACAATCATTTGACCTACGATCTTTTCCTCTACCTTCTCAAATACATCTTCGTAATGAGAAAAACCTTTCTGAATAAGATAGTTTTGAATTTCTTCTACCGGTTCCATGTCTTATTAAAAGTGTAATGTTTTTTGAGTAAGAATTGTGTGCCATATAAGTCATCACAAATGTTAATATTCTTTTTTAACTCCTTTGAAAGCAAGGGTCCAAGATCTTTCCAGACTCCAACTCGGGTTGTTATAATATATAATTCCCCATTCCAGAGAAATACATCGTTAAGAGATGTCGTCAGTTGATTTTTGATATATGCATCTTGAATATTATAAAGATATTGAGTTAGTTGCTCTATAATTTTATCATATTCAAGGGTATTCATTCGCTTTTCTAGCAACACTCTCACTTTCATATATTCAAGTCTTGAAACTCTACAAGAAGAGTCAACTAATCTGGATATGAAATTCTTAATTTTGATTTTATCAATTATGCTCATGAATAAATATATGAAGCAAGAGACTTGAATTTTTAAATCTTCCATATTTTTTTCACATACTCACGTATTTTCTTGAATTTATATGTCAATCATGTTACTCCATGATTTTCTTCTATGACTCTTATACTATCTCCATCTACCCATTCCTTGAAATATAATATTATATCCGTCAATAAAGTTATCTCTTAAACAATCATTAACATTGATCATCTTGATTTTTCTTTTTATTATATAAAAAATCATTTACAATATAAGTATAATATATGGCAGATAATGAAGCTAAAAATGATGCCAAAGTGAATTGGTCTGTTAATGAGTTGATCAATGCTATTAAGTCAACGCCGAAACTACTCGGCGCTATTACTGGTACTATTGATAAACTGAGGGAATTGATAGACGAAGACGCTAAAATATCTCCTAAAAAGGTAAGTAATATTATGTCTAATTATGTTTCAGCAATGGCTGTAATTGTTAATAATTTAGACGATATTAAGGACGATACTTTAAATAAATTCACCAAATATACTGGTTCTTATGAATGGGATGAGAAAACTAAACAATGGAGAACTAATGAGAAAGGTGGCAAATTACAACTGGTAGAGGTCTGTAACGGCGTATCACAAGTTGTTGAAATGGCTTCTAAATCTTTAACTACCCTGACAGATACGTTCAATTTCAAAACTATTGTAAAGGCTAAAATGGCTTTGCAGTTCCTGCCATATATACTAAAAGACCTTATCTCTACCATTACTGATAAATTTAAAGATATTGTAACCGGTGATGAATATAAAGAAATGTGGGAGCTTCTAATAACAAAAGAATCCACTATTCAAATACTTACTGACAAGAAAACATCTAAAGACGGAACTACTAAGGAAGTACAGAAATTAGTTGGAGAGAAAGGCAAAATAGGTATTTTAGATACCTTGACAGGCATTCTAACGTTAATCGGTTCTTTAAATAATCTGAAGACTCCGGAGATCGTAAAATTCAAGGTTCAGATGCTCATTCTCTCTTATGAGCTTAATAGTATGATGGATACCATTCACGGAATGTGTAATAAGGCTCATACTATGACTACGTCCGGGAAAGCTTCTCAAAAGGGTCTTATTGAAGATCTTGGTGAATTCATGGAGCAATTGAATGATAACGCATTAGACCCTATGCAAGAAAGTCTTCAGAAAATGGTTACGATGGCGTTGTTATTAAAAGATGTTAAATTCAAACAGTTAAAAAAGTGGAATGACATATTAGATGAGATAGATAACATAAACCAGAAGGTTGTTACCATGATCATTGACCAAGAGTCTGTTGATAAGTTCAATGCCATCAATGAGATTATGGAAAATTTAGCAAGTGTCGCTAAAAATATTATTATTGCCGGTTTACTGGGTATTCCCGCATTAATGTCTATTGTTGGTATAACTGCATTGTTAACAGGAATAAGAGGAATTATTTGGGAGATTAATCATATTAACTTGAGTATAGAAAAAAGTGATGTCGCTGATAGTATTAAACAACTTGGTGAAATCATATCCGCGTTAGTATTGTTCTGTGCATCTTCCATGTTACTGGGATTGATTTTAAGTGCAGGTTGGACTCTTATTGCAGTAGGTCTTGCAGGAACATTGGCTTTGTTATTAACACTACGGCCTATAATGTTGTTGGTTGATAAAATGACCACAGAGAAAAACATAAGTTCTACTTTATTTAGCTTATCAATATTAGCCGGTGTTATTGTTGCATTAACGGCAGATGTCATGTTAACGATTCTGTTGGGCGTACTGATGTTAAAAACAGGTTGGGCTGCGGTTATTGGACTGGGCATTGTTGTAGTATTATTGCTCATTTTAACTGGCATCTTGGCATTATTATCATTCATGCAACCTGTCGTAATGATCGGAGCGCAAGCGCTGCTGATTCTTGCTG
>CAZTTM010000127.1:0-2770 GCA_964616035.1 uncultured Muribaculaceae bacterium | reverse complement strand
TTATGAATGTTTATTTTTTTCATTTTCCACCAGACTTTCTATTACTTTAATATAATCTATTCTTGGTGTATATTTTAATTGCAATTTATAGGTGTTGTTTTTAAAAAAATCATAGGGAATAGATTTTCTTTCGTTATTATTAATATAGTCTAGTAGAGTATTTCCCATGATTAAGTAATCTTCATTTAAAGTGGTAAATCTTACTATTAAAAAAGCGATACCTTGGTGCTTTATAACATTCTTTATGTGTTCTAACTGATGAGGATGAATATTAGATAATGGGAAACTTGTTTTACTTACAGTTTCTTTAGCATCAAATTCAATATATTTTCCTTTATAAACCCCGTTATAGTCTAGAGTTGATTGCGTTTCAAAGTAAGCTTCTGTAATTTTTCCAGTGTTATAAATTACTTTGATTGGTTTAATAGGAGTAGGCTTTTTATATATTAATGCTATTTCTTTATCCTTATAATATTCATTGGATATATTTATATCACTTTCTAATGACATACCACGATTAGAATAAGTTGATGTTTTATTATATTTTAAATAATGCACAACAATCACCTATAAATAATTATACTATAAGATAACTATTTTTTCTATATAATTTTAATTGTTAATTATGCTTTTACATAAAGTTAGTTATTATGTGTAAAATGAATTAAATACTATATTTTGCATACTATTTATTATGAAATTAAAATTATTTATTAAAGGACTAATTGTTGGAATCGGTAAAATAATTCCTGGTGTATCAGGTTCGTTATTAGCCATCAGTTTAAACATATATAACCAAGCAATAATAGCCATAACTAATTTTTTTGATAATACTATAGAAAATCTAAACTTTTTATTTACTTTATTACTAGGTATAATAGTAGGCATTATTATATTTAGCAAGATTATTCTATATTTTATTACTAATTATTATGCTATCACAATTTCGCTTTTTATTGGATTAATTATTGGTGGATTATTAATATTTAAAAGTAATTGTACTTGGAATAGAAAAAATCTATTTATTTTATGTATTACATTTATAATATTTATGATATTTACTAATTTATCTCATAGTAGTAAATATGTTATGCTGGGAAATAGTATAGATTATTTGATATTTTTTATCTCAGGGATGATTGATGCTTTTGCTTCTATTGTACCAGGCGTATCAGGAACAGCATTACTTATGAGTATTGGCGTTTATGAGAATATAATATCCGCAATTGGTAATATAACTAATATTAACTTATTAATGACTAATACTAGAATACTAATACCTTTTGGTTTAGGCATGACAATAGGCTTTATATTACTATCTATTTTAATTAGTTATTTATTAAGAAAGTATCATAGTGAAATGATGGCCTTTATTTTAGGGGTTAGTATTGGTAGTATAGTACTACTAATAATTAGTATATTCAGAAGTAATTATACATATATAGAATTAATATTATGCTTTCTATTTATGAATATAGGAATATTTATCGGAAGAAGAGTTAATTAAAAATAGACTTCTCTTTTTCCATTATAAATGTTATAATTAAATTAAGTTAGGAGTAGTTAATATGGATTACAGTGTTAAAATTGATGCTTTTGAAGGCCCTCTTGATTTACTTCTTCATCTTATAAAAAAATCTAATATTTCAATATATGATATTTCAGTAGAAGAAATTGCAAACCAATATTTAGATTATATTAATAAAATGGAAGAATTAAATATAGATGTAGCATCTTCTTATTTAGTTATGGCAGCTTCTTTAGTAGAGTTAAAATCTAAGTCTTTACTTCCTAATAATGAAGAAAAAGAAGATAGTGATGAAGAAGAATTAACTAGAGATAATTTGATAAATAGATTAGTTGAGTATCAAAAATATAAAGATATAACTAGTAAATTTAAAGAATTAGAACTAGAGAGAAATAAAATCTATATCAAACCACCAGAAAATATTAATAATTATGTATCAGAAAAGATAACTAGTGAAGATGGTGCATCATCAGAACTATTGGTAGAGGCATTTGAAAAGTTATTGGAGAGAAAGAACTTTGAAAAGCCATTATTAACTAAGATTACTAACAAAGAATATAGTGTTAGACAAAGAAAAAGTGAAATAAAGAAAATATTATCTAGTAAAAAATCTGTTGAATTTAGTGAATTGTTTGAGGTAAGAAATATTAGTTATGTTATTACTACTTTTTTATCTATTTTAGAAATGGCTAGAGAAGATGATTTAATAATTAAACAAGATGATAATTTTAAGAATATATATATAGAATTGAAGGTGAAATAATGCTTGGTATTTTAGAGGGCTTGTTGTATGTACAGGGAGATATTGGTCTTACTTTAGAGCAAGTTTGTGATATATTAAATATATCTTATGAGGATGCTAAAACGTTAGTGTATACTTTAAAAAAACAGTATGAAGATGAAGATAGAGGACTTAGAATTAATTATTTAGGTAATACTTTTAAGTTAACTACTAAAGAAGAACATAAAGAATATTATGTAAAATTATTAGAAAATCCTAAGAGTCATACTTTATCTGATTCAGCATTAGAAGTACTTGCAGTTATTGCCTATAATGAACCGATTACAAGAATTAAAGTAGATGAAATAAGAGGGGTTGATTCTACTTACGCTGTTAGAAGATTATGTGCTAAAGGGTTGATAAAAGAATGTGGAAAAGCTGATTTACCGGGTAGACCTACTTTATATAAAACGACTGATGACTTTTTAGATTATTTTAATTTATCTAGTATTAAAGATTTA
>CAZTTM010000126.1:0-2778 GCA_964616035.1 uncultured Muribaculaceae bacterium | reverse complement strand
GCTTCTGTTCTTATTGATGACTGCTTTGCAGTACATGATATAAGAATAATTGAAGGTGATAATGGTTTATTTATCGCTATGCCTAGTAGACAAGTTGCTACAGGTGGATATAGAGATATTGCTCATCCAATTAATGCTGAAACACGTCAAATGTTTGAAAAAGCTATATTAAAAGCATATGATGAAACTGAATAGACTCAATTTAGAGTCTTTTTTTTGTATATTTTTATTATTTTTAACATACATTTATTAGGAGGCATAAATTATGGAAAATGTTAAAGAAATAGATAATTCATTTAATCATGGGATTTCAATAAGTGAAAGAAAAAATATTATTATTACTGGTGTAAAGAAAATTGATAGTTTTGATAATGAAGAGTTTATGCTGGAAACGACACTTGGTTATTTAATTATTAAGGGTGGGGAGTTAGAGATTATTAAATTAGATACTTATCAGGGTAATGTATCAATAAAGGGAAGAATAGATAGTTTATGTTATTTGGATAGTAATATTAAGAAAGATAAAGATAATTCATTCATTACTAAATTATTTAAATGAGTTTAAAGATACAACTATATTCTATATTATATTCTTTTCTTTATGGAATAGTTTTTTATATTTTATTAGAAATTAATTATAAAATATTATATAATTCTAAGTTATTTATTAAGATAATTTATTCTTTGCTCTTTTTATTAGTTAATACATTATTATATTTTATTATTCTTATTAAAATTAACAGTGGTATTATACATGTATATTTTTTGATTAGTATAATAATGGGATATATATTTGGTTATTTTGTTAATTGTATTATTAAGAAGTAGTTTACATAATGATTTTTTGTATATTTATTTGGTTTAATATGTTGGTATCTAAAATATTTATGTGATATACTTATTATAAGTAATTATATAGTAAAGTAGGTGATAATAATGACTAAGGTTGTAAAAAAGAGAAAGATGTCAATTATGGCAAAAGTTCGTGTATTTTTAACTGTTATTATAATTTTAGTTATTATTTCCGCATTAGGATATAATTGTGTATGTAATGTTTTAAAGATAATTGATATGAAAAATCAAAAAGTTAGTTTACAAGAAAAAATTGCTGAGTTGGATGAGGAAAAAGAGGAGCTTGAGTTAGATATTCGGAAATTAGAGGATCCTGATTATATTGCTAAGTATGTTAGAGAAAAATATTTGTATTCAAAAGATGGTGAGATAATACTTAGGTTAAATTAAAAAACATTTCTTTTTTGAAATGTTTTTTGTTATTTATTAGTTTCTTTATTATCTTTGACTTCTTTATTATTCTTTGACTTGTCAGTTTCTTTTTCTTCTTTAGATTCAGGTAAGTGCCCATGCTCTACTAAATAGTCAATTTGTTCTTTTGTAATTGTTTCTTCTTCTAATAGAGTATTGGCAATTAAATCTAATAATTTTCTATTTGCTTTTATTATTTCTTTTGTTTTTTCGTAGCATGATGAAATAATATTACGCATTTCTTCATCTATTTCATGGGCTACTGTGTCAGAGATGTTTCTATTTTTAGTATAGTCTCTGCCTAAGAATGTGTTTTCATCTGGTTCTTCTAGCATCATAGGACCTAGATTACTCATTCCATATTCTGTGACCATTTTTCTAGCTATTTTTGTTGCTTTTCTAAAGTCATCGTGAGCACCTGTTGTGATTTCTCCAAAAATTACTTCTTCAGATACACGTCCTCCAAGTAATCCGCAAATTGATTCTAATAGTTCTTTTTTTGTATAATTAAATGATTCTTCTTTTGGTGTCATCATGGTATATCCACCAGCATGTCCTCTTGGTATAATTGTTATTTTTTGGACATCATTTGCTCCGTCTAGTTTAATACCTAGTACCGCGTGTCCTGCTTCATGGTAGGCTACTAGTTTCTTTTCTTTGTCTGTATATTTTTTAGTTACTTTAGCAGGGCCCATTAGAACACGGTCGGTTGCTTCATCAATTTCATTCATTGTTATTTCTTTTTTGTTTCTTCTTACTGCTAGTAATGCTGCTTCGTTAAGCAAGTTTTCTAAGTCTGCACCACTAAATCCGGGAGTTCTTTTTGCTAAATATTCTAGAGTAACATTTTTAGCAAGTTTTTTGTTTCTTGAATGTACTTTTAATATTTCTTCACGGGCTTTTTTATCTGGTAATGCGACAGTAATTTGTCTATCAAATCTTCCAGGTCTTAATAAAGCTGGGTCTAGAACATCTGGCCTGTTTGTTGCGGCAATAATTATTATTCCTTCGTTAGCACCAAATCCATCCATTTCTGTTAATAGTTGATTTAGTGTTTGTTCTCTTTCATCATGACCACCGCCAAGGCCTGTTCCTCTTTGTCTTCCTACGGCATCTATTTCATCAATAAATATTAAACATGGGGCATTCATTTTTGCTGTTTGGAACATATCACGAACACGTGATGCACCAATACCTACGAATAATTCAACAAAGTCTGAACCACTGATATAGTAGAAAGGTACTTTTGCTTCTCCGGCAACTGCTCGTGCAAGCATTGTTTTACCTGTTCCTGGAGGGCCTACTAATAGGATACCTTTTGGAATTCTTGCTCCCATACTTTGGAATTTTTTAGGATTTTTTAAAAAATCAATTAGTTCTTGTACTTCTTCTTTTTCTTCTGTACATCCTGCTACATCTTTAAAAGTAGTAGTGGGTTTTGTATCCATTCTTTTAGCTCTACTGCGACCAAAGTCCATTTATTTCCCACCAGAGCCTATTTGTCTAGTAAATAAC
>CAZTTM010000125.1:0-2780 GCA_964616035.1 uncultured Muribaculaceae bacterium | reverse complement strand
ATGATAAAAAAAGATAAACTATTATATTTATTACCACCTCTTATAGTTAGTACAATATTACTTATTATATTTTATTTTCAAGGATTATATCCTTTTGGTAGTAAGACTATTATTCAAGTAGATGCTGATTATCAATATGTTCCAATCTTATATAAAATATGGAATATTTTTCATAACAATCATAGTATGTTTTTTGATTTTTTAGTGGGTAATAATATCTATACATCTTTAATTATTCAAGGTAGTGTTTATAGTCCAATTACTCTTTTAGTTAATTTAGTAAGTAGAAATAATATTATTAACTTTTTTAATATTTTAGTAATTATTAAAATTAGTCTTATTTCTTTAACAAGTTATATATATTTTAAGAATACTTTTAGAGTAAATAGTATTTATCATATAATATTTAGTATTTGTTATGCTTTTAGTGGATGGGTATTACTTAATTATTTTAATATTATGTGGTTAGATGATGTAATATTATTTCCATTAATTATATTATATTTAGATAAATTATTAAAAGAGGGTAAGTATATTGGTTATCTTATAACTTTAACATTAAGTTTAATTATTTCTTATTATATTAGTATTTTTATATTATTATTTATTTTAATATATAGTTTTATTTATATTAATTTATATGTATCTAATACTAAATCTAAAAAGATTGTTATAACATTAGGTATTACTACATTACTTAGTATTTTAATTAGTGCTTTTTCTATAGGACCCGCTATTATACAAACATTTAATTCTTCTCGTTTAATAGGAATATCTAATACTTATTTATTTAATAATACTATTAATAAGTTATTATATTTAATGTTTAATTCTGTATTAATTGTTTATTTTATTAAATTAATAAGTAAAATTAAGAAAAAAGATAAGAAAGTATATTTTTATATAATTATGTTTATTTTATTATTTATTGGAGTTATTTTTGAACCTATAAATATTATGCTTCATTTAGGTAGTTATTGGTCATTTCCTTATCGTTATTCTTTCTTAACTCTATTTATTATGGCTAGTGGGGGACTATATTATATAGAAAAGTATATGACTAATAATAACTATAATATTAAATCAGTTATATATACTATTAGTAGTTTAATTATATTAGGAATAAGTATTTATGCAGTAATTATTTATAGTAAAGAAATAATAGATGCCCAAATTATTCTAGATTTTGATAATATAAAAGTATTTAAAAAGATACTATTAATCACCTTATTATTTTGTACAAGTACTTTTATATGTAGTTATATATCTTATAATAAATTAAAATATATCGTAATTATAATTATATCTATCGGAGAAATATTTTCCTATACATATCTATGTATGCATTATGAAAATGGATATTTCTTATCTACTAATACTTGGGAATTAGATAATAATATTGAATTAACTACTAATAACTTAACTAGATATCGAATTGATTATCCATATGTTTCTCCAGATTATTCTTTTATTTTAGAAGTACCCACTATTGATAACTGGCTTCATATTATTCCTAATAGTCAAATAGAAGTATATAAAAATATGGGTTATTATGTAAGTGGTACTTTAATTAGATCTAATGGTGGTACTATATTTACAGATAATTTACTTAATATTAATAATATAATAACTAATAAAGACTTAGATGAAGATTATATATTAATAAATACTAGTAGTAATGGATATAAGAATTATCAATATAAAAACACATTACCATATGGTTTAATTATTGATAATAAAGAAGATGATTATAAGTTTGATAATATTTTTGAATATAATAATTATTTATATAAATATCTATTTAATAAAAGTGATAATTTAATGGATAGTACTATTATTACTAATATGGAAAAAGATAAAAGTAATATAAATATAACTATATCTTTTAAATATAATATTGATTATCAAAGTTATGTATATTTAGATAAGAGTATTATATCAGGGAAGATAAGTTCTATATATATAGATAATAGTTATTTAAGTATTCCTGAATCTAAAACTGGTTTAATATATTTAGGTAATTTAACTACTGGAGAACATGATATAACTATAACTCTTGAAGAAATAGAGGATATAGATAGTATAAGTATTGGTAGTATAAATAGAAGTAAATATATTGATTTTGTTAGTAATTATCAAAATAATATTGATATATCGTATAGTAATAATGAATTAAAGATAAATGTTATAAATAATGAAGATAATAAAATGTTATTTTTACCAATAAATAATATAAAGGGGTATTCTATTATAAAGAATAATAAAGTAGTTAATAGTAAAACTTGTTTGGATAATTTTATATGTATAGATTTAGACAATGGTAATAATGATATAATAATTAAATATCAAGATCCATATATTAAAATATTTATTATAGTATCTATAATAGGTATTATATTAACAATAGGATTTATAGTATTTGATAAAGTAATAATTAATAATAATATTCTAGGTAATATAGCTATATTTATTTATTTACTTATGGCAATGTTTATAATATTATTTATCTATTTAGGAAGTATTATTATGCTATATTTATAAATGCCACTTTTTAGTATTGAGTAAATATTGTCATTGAAAATTAATGGTAAAAGTGTCAGTGAATTTCAATGGGAGGAATATTATGAAAGAAATTAAAAGAGAATGCTCTTTAATGAATCAATATCAGCTCGTGAAAATAAATTAATTAAGGTTATAATGGGAGTTAAAAGGTCAGAGAAGTCTTATCTTTTTGTTCAACTAAGGATTGAATCTTAGCTCTATCATTTTCTGTAAGATGA
>CAZTTM010000124.1:0-2801 GCA_964616035.1 uncultured Muribaculaceae bacterium | reverse complement strand
ACATAAAGCAAATAAAAGATATATATAAGTTTTTTACTAATTTATTCTTAATTTTTTTTATATTTCTGTTAGCTATAACAATTCCAATACTAATTATATATGAAAATAGAAATGATACGCTATATAAGTAAAAGGGATTAATAAGTAATAGCACTATTAAAACAATAAACATTATATCTAAACTCTTTATCTTTAAATTAAATAATTTGTTAATAGAAAATAAAATAAACATTAATACACTACGAACTGAACTAACGGTAAATCCAACCAATATCATAAAGAATATTAAAAACAGATTGATAATGAAATAGTTAAAATAGCGGTTATAACTAATCTTATTCATCGCTCCTAGTAAAAAAGTAGCAAATAGTGTAATATGCATTCCTGATACACTAAATAAATGGCTAATTCCATTATATTGATAACTATTTTTTACTTCAGTATCTATTTCATTTATTGCTAAAGCAAATGTCTTAACATAAGACCCACTCTTCTTAATATTATTAATTCTATCTATTAATTTATTCTTTATATGATAAATAATGCTCGTATTATTGCCTATCTTTTGAAGTTTATCAATTGTCATTAAATAAAATATCCCAGTTGTTCTTAAATACCTTTTATAATTAAACAAATTAGGGACTGTATTGTTATTGGCCTCCTTTAAATTACCGTAAATAATAACTCTATCCCCCAACTTTATATCATCTAAGCAATTAATTTCTTCTACATTTTCATAATAATAATTGCCAATAATAGTTTCTTTGTTCTTTACATATATTTCTATCCTATTATCTTTAATAGAAATCTTTTCAACTATTCCTTCAAATGAAGTCAATTTATTATCTAGAATGCTTTCTTTTTTTATAAAATTAATTCTATAAAGACTAATTACTAGTACTAATAATGCTAATACTTTAAATAAATATTTATGTTGTAATATTATCTTTAATCTTCTCATAAACATTATTGCCTATACCACTTACTTTTGTAATATCTTCTATTGCATTAAACTTTCCATTTTCTTCACGATATTTAACAATTGCTTCTGCCTTAGACTGACCTATCCCATCTAATTTAGATAATTCTTCTACACTTGCAGTATTAATATTAACCTTATCATCGCCATTAGTAATAGTATCAGTAAGTTTATCATTAATACATCCATCATTCTCTATATTAGGACACTCACATTCTTTTTCAACAACTTTAATTACCGTGTTAACTAAATTAGAATTATTAACTTCTTCAATAGTATAAATAATTATTACCATTTCATCACTTACTAACTTAGAGAGATTTATTAACGAAGTATCAGCGTTTTCTGTAAGCCCCCCAGCCATATTAACTACATCATTTACTCTTGCACCAGTTTCTACCTTATATACTCCTGGATTATTTACCGCACCCTTAATATCCACTAAGTAATATTCTAAATCACTTTCCACATTATCTTCTTTATCACTAACTAATATATCATCATTATTTTCTGTATCATTAATAACAACACTATTATCTATTAAACTATTTTTTAAATAAATACACCCAATAATGATAAAAATACCCATAATACTAAACACAATATATTTATATTTTTTTAAAAGCTTTAGCATAATTATCACATCCCTTCAATTATAATATTCCAAGATAAATAGTCATTTTACTTCAAAATATCTAAAAAAATTAAAAAAAGTTTATTAAAGTAATTAATTCTTACTAAAATAAACTTATTAACTTATTTGATAATGTCCAACAATATCATTTCTATCTTCTAAAATATCTTCTTCATAATTTATTTGCCACTTATTAGCATGATGAATTACAAAACTTACCCCATTCTTATTTCTATTATCTGATACTATTTCAATATGATGTTTAAAAGCTACAATATCTCCACCTTGCCACTCATCTATATCATAAATATCATTAGTAAGTTTAATTGCAGTATTATCAAAATATACCTTCAAATTAACAACTCTTCTAAAATCAATATTTTTATCAACTACTTGTATATTATATCTTTCTCTATTATTTACTATATCATCATTAACTAAAGCCATTAAATCATATCCGGCATTAAGTAAAGCAACCCCAACTACATCACTACATACTCCGTACTCATCATTAGGATACCCTGTAGCATAATATTTACTTTTATACTTAGGCTTTTTACTCACATACTCTTTAGCACTCTTTAATATATCACTCTGATCATTTATCCCATCATTATCTTTATCTATCTTACTAACATAAGTACTAATATCAAAATATTCATTACTATATTTCTTATGAGATATATAATTTAATTTATATAAAATAAATAATCCTAGTAATATAAGAATACTACTAACTATTAAATGCCTAAATCTCCTCATACTTATCTCTTATGCATACCTCTTTCATTATCATTAACTAAATCTAAAATATTATCTAAATCACTAATAATACTATCTCTAGATACATTATAATAATTAAATCTTTTACTGCTAAAATCATTAAGTAAAGAATTAATATATTCACCAAACTCAATAATCATATTATCATTACTTAAAATACCATCAGCAACATCTTTCTTTAATTTAATTAAATATACCTTAACTAAAAAACTATTTATTTCCTTAACCTTTTGAATAAACATATTAGTTTCTAATAAACGTCTTGCTTTATTAAAATCTGCATATCTATTAGTATAATCAAGACAAGATATAAAATTAATAATTTCTTTATAAGATGCATATTCTTGAAGTTCTTTAATTAATCCATGTAAATTAGCCTCTAAATACAACTTATACATCTTAGAT
>CAZTTM010000123.1:0-2880 GCA_964616035.1 uncultured Muribaculaceae bacterium | reverse complement strand
TATCAATATTAAACATAAATAAATCACTCCTTCAACATAAGTATAGCATCTATCAACTAATATGTAAATTAAAAATGTAAAATATTTCACTTAAAATATTGTAAATAAATAACTATCAAATATAGTAAAGTATATGCTATAATAAGATAAAAAATTATCAGTAAAGGAGAAATACTATGGATTTAAATTATTACTTATATTTACTTGACTACGATAACATGCCAAACTTTCTTATTAAATATTTAGATGTACCAAGTTTAGTAAGACTTAAGAAAATAGGATATTTTTGCGGAATGGATTATGCTTCTAAAGACATATATAATTTTAGTACTTATATAAGCAGATATACTCATTCCCTAACAACAGCTTTGCTAACATATAAATTAACTAACGATAAAAAAACAACTCTTGCTGGACTTTTTCATGACATAGGAACACCATGTTTTTCCCATGTTATAGACTATATGAATAAAGATTATGCTAATCAAGAAAGCACTGAAGAGTACACAGAAAGAATCATTCTATCAGATAGTACTCTCAAACAACACCTATTACAAGATACTATAACACCATATGAGATAATTGATTTTAAAAAGTATAGTTTAGTAGATAGTGCTAGACCAAAATTATGTGCAGATAGACTTGATGGTATAATACTGAACTCTCTTGGATGGACAAAGACAATTAATGAACAAGATATAAAAGATATATTAAAAAGTATAACAGTATATACAAATGAAGATGGTAAAGAAGAAATAGGATTTGTTGATTATGAAATAGCTAATAAAGTAGTAAAGTTAAGTAATATTATTGATAGATATTGTCATTCTAACGAAGATAATTATATGATGGAATTATTAGCTAAAATAACCAAAATAGCACTAAATAATGAATATATAACTTATAATGACTTATACTATTATACTGAAGAATCATTGTTCAAATTACTATATAGTATAAACAATAATAAATTAAGAGAATATCTACTGGAATTTACTACAAAGAAAAAAGAAGATATACCCATGACAAAATTGCCCAATTTAAAATCTAGAGTATTAAAGCCATTAGTAAATTCCCAAAGAATGTAAAAGTGAAATAAAAGTTATTAATAAATTAAAAATTATGATATACTAATATTATATATAAGATTCAATAACTGCAAGTAAGGGAGGAATGATTATGGCAAATGTAGTAGTAGATATAGAAAAACTAAAAAATGTAGGAAAAACCGTTCAAAGCATTTATGATAGTGCTGAAACAAATTATAACAATGTAAAGAGTATAGATATTAATGTATCATCATTTGATTCATTTCAAACTGCTTTAGCAAATAAAATGGCAGACTTTAAAAGTCATTCAGGTATATTTAATAATAGAATAACAGAGTGTGCTGATACATTAGAGAGCATAGACAGTAACATAATTGCATCATTAGATACTGATTCATCAACAGATGATATAGAAACAGTATCAACTTCTAATTATTTATTATCCGATAGTCTTGATTATACATTTGATTCAAGCAACGTAGGTATTAGTGTTGATGAATTATATGCCAAAGCAGAAGTAATAAAAAATTCAGATTTACCAATTAACATAAAAGTAGTTAAAGCAGCGAAATTACTTCATGAATACACATATGGTTGGACATGGGACCGCAATAGACTATCTTATTCAAGCTTTAGGTCAACATTAGAAATACCAAGCAAGACAATAGTTTGTGCAACAGGAGTATCAGATGCTTTATATCTTGCCGGAGCAGTCAATACCATAGGGAATCAAGCAGGAATTTTTAATCCTAATTATCAAACAAACATTTTGGTAACTGTCCAAAAGAATGGATGGCAAAGAATAGACTCAACAGATTTTGATGAACTACAACCTGGAGATATAATATTTACAGGCTATAACGGAATAGAGTATACTCATGTTGAAATATATGCAGGAAATGGTTATGCATATACTTGGGGTAATACTAGTGATATGGGTAAAGAAAGCCCTAAGTCAGTATCTGCTTCTGGATACCAAAACTCTAGTTCTTGTGCATATAGAATTACAACAACATCAAATGTTTAGAATTTAGTTTCTAAACTTTTTTCATATAACGAAGCGGCAACATAAATGATTAGTTAATATAACCAATTCAGTAGTTTCTCATAAATTATTATGAGGAGTGATGAAATGAATAGTACAAATAAACTAACTGGCGTAGTTATTGATCCAGGACATGGAGGTTCAGATAGTGGAGCCATTGGAGAAGACACATATGAAAAAGATTATAATTTACTAATATCACAATATATGTATAATAGACTCAAAGAGTTAGGAATACCTGTTTATATTACTAGAGATAGTGATGAGGGAATAACACCCACTAATAGAACTAAAGAAATACTGGAGGCATTTGGAAACGATCCTAATGTAGTGGTTATATCTAATCACTTGAATGCAGGAGGTGCGAAAGGTAAGAATGTAGTCAAAGTAAGTAGTGTCTTGTTTAGCTAAAAATAATGCATAAAGAAGGAAAAATGTGTAAAACACTATAAAAAATGTCGGAATTTTGTGTAAAAACAAGTTGAAACATTCGGAATTTTGTGATAAAATTGATACAGAGGTGAGACAAAATGGGTAGATTGCAAAGAAAAATTGATAAATACTTAGTTGAATGGAAAAATAAAAAAGATAAGATGCCCCTTATTGTAAGAGGAGCAAGACAAATTGGAAAAACAGATGCCATTGAAAATTTTGCTAAGAACAATTATAAATATATTGTTGAAATTAACTTTGTTTTGCAAAAAGAATATAAAACAATTTTTGACAATGGTTTTGAAGTAGATACTATATTGAGTAATATATCAATTATTAATAACAATTTTAAGT
>CAZTTM010000122.1:0-2898 GCA_964616035.1 uncultured Muribaculaceae bacterium | reverse complement strand
TATAATTTCTTTTAATTATCATAAATTATTGGAATGATGTTGCAAAGTGGTTTTAGAATAGATATAAGTTGCTCAAACTGATAAGCATGATTTTCAAAAGTCAAGGTATTTCTACCTTGACCTATAATTTCTTTTAAATATCTTAACTAGTTCATACCAAAATACTGATATAAAAGATATAACTATTACAACTATTATATTTATTAAGTTTAAACTAGTAAGTTTTAGTACTTTATTAATGGGGGTATATAATACTATAGCTATAATACTTAGTAATAATAAGTTAATAGTAATAATCACTCTATCTTTAGATAATTTAATAAGTGAGCTAATAGCATAATCATATTCACTAGAGTTTACTTGTACTAAGAATACATTGGCTAATACAATAATTAATAATCCCATTGTTCTAGCTAATAAGATATTTTTATTTAATAAGTAATAATATGTTCCAAAAGATGCGATAAATATTATCAGTCCTTGTAATATACTTTTAAGTAATATTGATTTATCAACAATATTTTCATTTACATTTCTAGGCTTTCTTCCCATTATATTTGTTTCAGCGGGTTGTCTTTCAAATACTATGGAGCATGTTGGATCAATAATAAGTTCAAGTAATACAATATGTAATGGTAATAGAAATAGTTGTTCTAACTGTATATTTAATAATGGTCCTATTAAAGAAGATAATGCTATTGGAATATGTATGACAAATATGTATCCTATAGTTTTTTTTATATTATCATATATTCTTCTACCATCCTCTATTGTATCAACTATTGTGCTAAAATTATCATCCATTAAAATTAAATCAGCAGCTTCTCTTGATACTTCACTACCTCTTTTACCCATAGCTATACCAATTTCTGCTTGTTTTAATGCTGGGGCGTCATTTACTCCGTCACCTGTCATTGCCACAATTTCTCCATTGGCTTGAAAGGCTTTTACTATTCTCATTTTGTGTTCTGGAATTACTCTTGAAAATATTGATACTGTTTTAACTTTCTCTTGTAATTCTTTATCACTCATTTTATTTAACATATCACCAGTAATAATATTATTATAATTATCCATACCAATACTTTTAGCAATAGCGGATGCTGTAATACCATTATCACCAGTAATCATGACCACTCTAACATTGGCTTTCTTGCATAGTTTAATATCTTCTACTACAGAATCTTTAGGGGGATCTATTAACCCTACAATACCAATATATTCTAGTACATTTTCTTCTAAGTTTTCCTTTAAATCACTTACTTTGTTTAATTCTTTTTTAGCAATAGCTATAACTCTTAATCCTTTCGATTGCAGTAAATTTATTTCATCATTTATTTGCTTTAAAGACTCAGAATTTACATCACATATATTTAGAATGCTTTCAGGTGATCCTTTAACAGTTAAAATAAGCTTATCATTCTTATTCCAAACACATCCCATCATTTTTGTGTCATTACTAAATGGATATTCTTTTATTTTTTTACCATCAAATAATTCTTTTTTAGTAATATTTGAGTTTTTAGCATATTTGAGCATAGCCTTTTCCATTGGATCATACGTATCTTCTTCACAGCTTAGACCCATTATTTCTGCTAATTCAGTTTTATTTTTCTTTGTAATAACATCAATTATTTCCATCTGGTTTTTTGTGATTGTACCTGTTTTATCAACACATAGAACTGATACTGCTCCTAGTGTTTCAACGGCGGGTAATTTTTTTATTAAAGAGTTTTTCTTTGCAAGTCTCCATGCTCCCATTGATAAAAATATGGTAAGTACAACGGGAAACTCTTCAGGTATCATAGCCATAGCAAGAGTAATACCAGATAATATACTTTCAACTATTTTATCTTTAATTTGCATATTAGATATATTAATAAATGTAATTATACTTACTAATATAAATAAAATAAATGCAATTATAGCACATACTTTAACTAATTTATCAGTTTGTTTTTGTAATATTGTTCTACTTTGTTTAACTTGTGATATATTATAACCTATTTTTCCATATTCTGTTTTATTACCAATTTTATCAACTTTAATAGTACCAGTACCTTGGATAACTAATGTTCCTTGATAGCAATAATCTTTTTTCCAATAATCATTACTTTCATCTTTATTAGTACTTTTCCAAACGCCAAGAGATTCTCCTGTTAAACTTGATTCATCTACTCTTAATCCACTACATTTAATAACATACCCATCTGCAGGTATTTTAACTCCTTCATGAATAAATATAATATCTCCTGGCACTAGTTCCTTACTAGATATTTCTTTTCTTATTCCATCTCTTAAAGTCATTATCCTGGGTTCGGATAAACTTTTTAATGTACTTAATGTCTTGTCTGTTTTCCACTCTTGTATGATATCTATCATAATAATAGCAATTACAAATACTAACATGATTATTCCGTCTTTAGGTTCTCCCAAAATAAAATAAATAGTAGCAGCAATAATTAATAATAAAAACATAGGTTCACATATAATATGAATTATTTTAAAGAGAAAGCTTTCTTTTTTTTCACTTATAATTTCATTAGTACCATATTTTTTTCTTAATTCAACTACTTCATCTTCATTTAAACCTTTTTCTAACATAATTTTTCTTCCTTTCCGATTATATTAACTAAAAAACCACCCATGGAATACACTGTCCCATAGATGATTTGAAAGAGCACCTATTGCATAATTGCCCGGAAATTTCTTTTAAAAGTCCTGTCAGATGTACTGTAGATAACAAAAATTATTATTTATATTCTTGTTTTGCAGTGCTATTTTAGTTAATTATATTATAACTAATAATATTATATGTGTCAAATAGTAAAATGATAAAATAATTTATCTTCGTATATTTAGTGATGATTCAACATTAGAAGTATAATATCTTACCAT
>CAZTTM010000121.1:0-2965 GCA_964616035.1 uncultured Muribaculaceae bacterium | reverse complement strand
AACTTATGATATGACAAAAGAACAAAAGGAAGAATATTATAAAAAACTTTGGGAAGATATTAAAAAATGACCTAGCACTCAGCTAAGCCATTTTCTATTTTTAATCATTCATTATATATTGAGCTTGTTTAATAACATCATCAATCGCTTTTTGTTGATATTCTGGTGGGTAGTTATATTTCCTCAAGCATTCCTTAATTTTTATTCTCATTTTAGCTCGTGTCGCTTGTTTCAAATACCAGTCTGTCATAGAAGCATATTCTTCAACAACATCTTTCAGTTCTCTTGCTATAAGTTTTAAGGTTTCGTCAGACAACAATTCTTGAGCTGATTTATCTCTTACTAAGGCATCATAAAATGCTCTTTCACGACCACTAATACCCAACTTATTAGCATTTTTCTCATCATTCACAAGTTCACCAGCAAAATCTACCAACTGAACAATAGTTGCATCTGCAACAAAATTCTCAGTTCTATCATTATATTGTTCCAATATCCTTCTTAATTTTTTGCTGTATTCTTGTGATTTGAAAAAGTTGTTTTTTCTACTTTCTGCAATAGCTCTTTCTAATAATTTTTTAACAATCTCAACAAATACCAAAGGTGGATTTTTTTGCCTTAATTCTTCAATTTTTTCTTTACTTAACAGTTCTATAACATTTATTGAGTCATCATGTTTTGTTAAAACTTTAACTTCATCACCTTTTAGGGCATCTGCAAGTAAGTTCTTAACATATTCATTCATTTCACCAATAGAAACAGTTCCAACTCTGGATCTCAATTTCATTAGATAACTTCTAATTGCCAAGTAGTAATAAACATCTCTCTTTTCTTCGTCTGTAAGAATACCACCACAAACAACAAACGCTTGTTTTATTGAAATTGATAAATCCTGAATAAATGAATCTTCTCTCTTTTTATCTTCAAGAATAAATTGAGCGCCTATTTGAATAGCCTTAAATCTAGTTAAAGAATTATCTGCAAAGAATTGTGTTTTGTCAATTTTATAAAACCACTCATTCAAGATGCTTAATTTTTCTTTCAAAATGTTGTAAATTTCTTTTTTTACATCTTGACAATTTTCTTGTCTATCTCGATCTGTATAATCAGTTAATGCATCATCTAATGCTTTACCAAGTCCAATGTAATCAACAATTAAACCATAAGGTTTGCCAGGATAAATTCTATTTACTCTTGCTATTGCTTGCATTAAATTATGTTGTTTTAATTTTTTAATAAAATACATAACATCAAGGTCTGGCACATCAAACCCAGTTAACCACATATCAACAACAATAGCAATTTTATATTTAGAAGTATCTTTCTTAAATTCATCACCTAATTCTTTACGATATTTACTATCACCAAATAAAACTCTATCTTCTTCAGAGTCTTTGTTTGATTCTGTAACGACTAGAATAGTAGATTTTTTATAAGAAGGTTCAAGAGAAATTATTTTTCTATAGAGTTTAGCTGCAGCAACTCTTGTTTGACAAACAATCATTGCTTTGCCATTTAAGAAATCTTTTCTTTGTTTATAATGACTTAAAATATCTTTTGCGAGCAAATCTATCAAATCATCATCTTCAAGGATTTGCTTCATTTTAGACATCTCAGTCTTAGATTTCTCAATAGCTTCTTTACTTGCTTGACCACTTTTTTCTAAATCATTATAGTATATATCAATTTGCTTCAACACTTCTTCATCAGCCCAAACTTTCGCCAGTCTAGACTCATAGTAAAGTTTAACAGTTGAGCCATCAATAACAGATTGTGTCATATCATAAGTGTCAATAATATCGCCAAAAATATCTGTTGTTTGCTTTTCTTTTGTATTTACTGGTGTTCCTGTAAATCCAATGAAAGTAGCATTAGGCAAAGCATCTCTTATATATTTTTCAACACCATACTTAAACACCGCTTCCATTTCTTGTGTTTCTTTATCTTTGATATAATGAACTTGCTCATACAAACCATAATGTCCTCTATGAGCTTCATCTGTCATAACAACAATATTGCTTCGTTTATTTTCAGGTAAGTTTTCTTTATCAAATTTACCTATTGTAGAGAATATAATGCCACCTTGTTCAATATCACCAAGTTTTCCAACCAAATCTTTACGACTTTCTACAAGCATAGGTTCGCATTTAAGATAATCTCTTGCACTGAAAAAAGTTTTATATAATTGGTCATCAAGGTCTATTCTATCAGTTAAAACAACAATAGTAGGAACATTTAATCGTCTGTCTTGCAATAATCTATGAGCAAGCATAACCATAGAAAATGACTTTCCGCTGCCTTGTGTATGCCAAACTAATCCAGCTTTTCCATCGCCATTTGGTTTAATTGCTTTTATAACACCATTTAATGCTTTATTTACACCAAAGTATTGATGATATTGAGCCATAATTTTTACAGGTTGGTCATTTTTATCTTGTATAAAGAAAACATTATTTTTAATAACATCTAATATTCTGTCTTTTCTAAATAAACCATTTATATTTATATCTAACTTATTAACACAAGTATCATCATAACCTTTTTCACCATCAACACTTTTCCATTCATTATAGCGGTCTATTTTTGATGTAAGCGTACCAACCTTTGTTGTTACCCCATCACTAATAACTAAGAATGAGTTGTAATTAAACAATGTTGGGATATCATATCTGTAACCAGAATTTTTACTATTCCCGCCCAATTGATCAAATGCTTTTTCCAATGTGGCTTCAGTTGCATCTTCATCAAATGATTTTAACTCCATAACAACAAGTGGCAAACCATTTATATAAATGATAACATCTGGTATTCTAGTATTTCTTCCTTCGTTAAATTTAACTTGATGACATACTTGAAAGACATTATTTTCAGGTTTGTCAAAATCAACAAGTTTAATTAGAGGGTTTACTTTGTAATCTTTTGATTCAATAGTAATACCATCGATTAGATATTTGTGAAACTTCAT
>CAZTTM010000120.1:0-2989 GCA_964616035.1 uncultured Muribaculaceae bacterium | reverse complement strand
ATATCGTAATATCCATCAGTATAACGAAAAGAATATCCTTTACTAGAACTAGTTTTTACTTCATTTATATTATTATAAAAAATAGTTAAATCAGCACCACTAAACTCTGATAAAATTATTTGGACAAAATCCATTATAGCCCCACAAAATTTTCTAGATAGTAATTTATCATAATCAATACCATCATATTTCAAATCTTGTTTAGGCAAAATTCTAACTTGCACGCAATGATTAACTTTATGCTTTTTTTGCAAACAATACTTACCAATTTTTCTATCCGTGATATAGCATAGTATAATAGGTACTAAATCATTATAATCAACACTATCCATATCACGTATCAAATCAAACAATTCTTCATTATACCTCATACTATCACATCTTTCTATATTATTTAAAAAAGTCTCTCTTACTGAAACCTGACGTCATAAATCTAAATGCTGCCTTACGATTAGTCAACCAAGTAAACTTAACATTATTCTTAGTATTAACAACCATTTTATCCACCATGAACTTTGCAATTACATCAGGATAATCACCTAAAATATTATATACTTTCTTAGTCTTCTCATCTAAAGTAATTTTCTCTCCATCTCCTAAAGCCGTATTAATAAAGTTTGTAATCATTATTCCAGGTGCTAATTTACCAACACATATTGAATAGTTTTTTTCTTTAACTTCATTAGCTAATGCTTCAGTGAAATAAGTAATTGCTCTTTTAGAAGTACCATATAATGATAATCCTAACATAACTGCATCATTACTACCATATCCCTCTACATTATATATTTGCCCAAAGTTTTGTTTAATCATTATAGGCATAATTGCTTTAGAAGATAAAATAGTTCCCTTTAAATCTATATCAATCAATCTATCAATGGTCTCTTTATCTAATTCCCAAATAGCCTTATTAGGTTGATTAACGCCAGCATTATTAACCCATATATCAATAGTCTTCTCATGTGTCAAAATATCACTTATCATACTATCTAATTCATCTTCTTTAGTAATATCTACTCTATATTTATATACCTTAGAATTAGATTTCATACCATTAAGTATATCCTCTGCTTTATCTAAACTTTCTTCATTAATATCACAAATTACAACATTATATCCTTTTTTTCTAAAACACCTTAGCATCTCTAAGCCAAATCCTCTAGCACTACCTGTAATTACCACAGTTTTCATATTCACACCTCTATTCATATTAATTGTACCATAACTTTTAACTAAATGTTTCTATTTTTTCATCCACATGTACATTCCATCTTCAACTACTTCCTTTTTTATTTTAAATCCAAATAAATTATAAAAAGATTGTTTCCCAGGAGCTGATAGTAGTTGAATCATCATCTCTTCATCATCTTCCAATTGATTTTTAAGATAATCTAATAAACTATTTATTAATAATTTACCATAACCATTTCCCTGAAACTTTGGAATAACTACAACATCCATTAGCAGTCCAGCATATCCACCATCTGATACAAATCTTGCCATGCCAATAGTTTCCTTATCAATAACACATTTAACATTAATTCCATTCTTTAAAGATTTCTCTAATAACCTTTTTGAAGGAATTTTCCAACCAACAGTATTTAAAATGCTAATATACTCTTCTGCACTTAAACTATTATATTCTATCATATATTATTACCCTTCATATTTACTACATATTCATTTTCATCTTTTAGATGTTTTTGCACCTTTTACTATTAATGACATTTTTATATATTATTCACACAATGTATCTTAACATAACCTATCTATCAAATACTGTTATATCATAGTTTTCAACCAATTTATAAATTACTATCTTTTATTTTCTTCAAGTTGAAATTGTTCCAAAATGGAACAAGTTGAATTTTTATCCAATTCTTCATCATTATATATATTGTCAGTAATTAAGAGTAAATAATTCAAATTAGTTTAAATTAGATAAAATATATAGAAAATAAATTTGTCTAATTTTTTTCTTCCCAAAATAATAATTTTTTTGTCACGGCAAAAACAACCAATAATGGTTTAAATATATATTTAATTATTAGGATTTATTAAATTCATGTAAATGTTCTTTGATTTTTCTTCGGGTATATTTAATTCTCTCAATATAGCATATGCCGTTTCAATATTAATTTTAAGAAAACAATTTTTTTCATGCAACAATTTTTTTATTAACTCATGTTTTTTCTTTTTTTCTACATCATCGCACTTAATTAAAATTGTATCATTGAGTTCTCTCAGATTTTCTAGCATTTTTATCACCTCTATCTTCTTATTCCTGGAATTACAGGATTCTTTTCTTCAATATAACCCATAACACCACTATCAAATTTTTCTTGTAAATCATCCTTTGATATTGGAAGTAATTCATTACCAGGACTATATAAATATCTACTTATTTTCATTTCTCCAGTTTCATCCGGAATTATTATTGAGATTACAGACAAAGCTGTTGCTGAATTACTATTAGAATTTCTAATAATAGAAATTTTAACATTTTCAGCCTGTTCTTGCTTAGTAAATAAAATTTTCCTTAATTGTAATAAATAAGAATACGCATCAACACCAATCATTTTAGTATCATTTACTTTCCTTATTAAAATATCAATTTTATCAGTTAAATTTACAGGCTTTATTTTATCGGTTAATTGCTTAAATTGTGAAGCAATATCTTCAAATGATTCTACTTCATTTGGTTCATTTTGAGTTAATTTTGGCTCTCTTTCAGCAATATATCCATATACTTTTCTCATTGAATTCTGAAATTCTTGCTTTGTTTGTTCATTTTTATTTTGGCATATCAATCCGTCTAAAGGTTGATTAAGCTTTGCTTGCATTATATCACCATGCAATATACCTGTAACGGCATCAGCTTTTACCAAAAATTTATCACACATAAATTCTAAAAATGTATGGTCTGTACCATACCACCTTCCTTCGGCCTCTTCTGCTTTATAATCATTCGGCCCACAACAACATCTAT
>CAZTTM010000119.1:0-3025 GCA_964616035.1 uncultured Muribaculaceae bacterium | reverse complement strand
ACCCAACTTGATATTCAAAAAACCACGATTTTCATTAATATAACCATCCGCAAGGATGAAGCCTAGCCAATATGCCTCTTCTTCAGTTGACACTGAATTAAATTTCTACCGATTGCATTTAACGTTATATCGTCTTATATATTCAATGCCCAGAACTGCCATTCTACGTTTTAAAGTAGTATCTTTTAAGCGATACTTTTTAGCAATATCGGTAGGAGTTAAAGACTCATTTTCTAGATATTCTAGAACAGGACGCTTTTCGTCATCAGTCATGTAGTACATTTCATCATTATATTCATAGCAGTACAAAGTATAATCTGATTGATGTTTTGCAATACTATGACGCTCGACTCCAAACAAAATTCCAACTTGAGTCAGACTTAATTCAGGATGTGCGTTTTTATACTCTATGGCAGAGTATAACTGTTTAGAAATTTTTTTCAATTTATATCATCCTTTTTCATAATTTGTAGATTTCCCTAAATTTTATGAAAATTGAGGATGATATTTCCTCCTATCTTGACCAAAAATTTTCTTAATTACCCATTTGACCGACCATGAGGGTGCAGCCGCCCCATTGTATCGCCTACTGGAGAAGCGCATTTTACGTATTGTTTATTATTCGTATACCCATTATCATACATATCATATAGAATACGTCTGACAACAGGTTTAAAACCGTCTTCCGCAGAAGGAATAGCTCTATCAGTAATAACTGATAGAGAATAATCCAAAAAAGATTGTTCGGTTTCTTCAATAATAGGAGTTTGAATTATATTTTCTTCCAATTAATCAGCAACCTCCTTACCTTACCTTATAAATAAATTATACTACAAAATTTTTGTTTTGTCAAGTTTTACTTCATTCTACTCTTTTTAAAGTTTTGCACTTCTCGCAAAAGGCGATCATTTTCATCTTTAAGTTTCAGTACTTCAGCGACCATTTCGCCAGGGGTTTTATACTCAACCTCGTAATTATGAAGTTTTGTGCAAATAGCATCCATATACTCTGCAAAATAATTCCTTCCATATTTCTTCGTATCTTGCCAGTCTTTTGGAAGCCGAGGGCACACTTTGCCCTCGGAATTAAGACAAGTAAGATAATCTTGTAGATAAACCTTTTTAGTGTAGTAATCAGACATCGATATTCGCCCTCCATGCATTCTGCTCAATAAATTGCTTGCGGAAAGTGACAGTTTCACCCATCAAATTATTAAACATCTGAGAAGCCTTAGCTGCATCTTCCATCGTGATACGTTTGAGAGTACGAGTTGCTGGAGCCATTGTACTTTCTTCAAGTTCTTCCACGCTCTACTCGCCCAATCCTTTGAACCTTCTCAATTCGTATTTCTCATTTTCGTGGGTTTTTCTATATTCAGCAAGTGCTGCATCATCTTTAATATAGAATGAACTTTTTCCTTTAATTATTCTATACAAAGGTGGCACTGCTGCGTAAATATAGCCTTTTTCAATTAGTTCTGGACAGAATTTCCAGATAAAAGTGAAAAATAGGATTCTAATATGCGAACCATCAACGTCTGCATCAGCCATGACAATAATTTTGCCATAGCGCAATTTATCTTCGTTCAAAACAACTTTTCCATCTTTGATTTCCAATCCAAAAGCAGTAATCATACTATGAATTTCTGCGTTTCCCATAGCTTTATGCAAATCTGCTTTCAGAACATTTAAAATTTTACCTCGTAAAGCAAGAACAGCTTGGGTGCCGCGATCGCGAGCCTCTTTAGCCGAGCCCGCAGCACTGTCCACGTTCTCCAACATTACTGTTGGCGCTGACTATTTCTTCCACTTAATAAGTGGCCTGCTGTTTCGACCATCGTATCAATAGATGGGCTACGTGCCTACACTCATCAGCACTAGTCGATACATAAATTATATTACAACATTTTTCCATGTTACATTTCGAATAATCTTATTAAATCCAATTTGTCCAATTTTATCTTTATAGTCTTTATATATGTCTGATTTATTTTCACCATTTTTATATCGTGTGCGAATATTTATAACATCTGATTCTAACAGCTTACTTCCACCATGGTTAGATATTTTTCTTATAAAATAATATTCTTGACCGATGTCTGTCCAACTTTTATTTATCCACACACTCTAAAAGCCACTATATGATATTTTATCTTTATATGATTCATAAACTTGTGATAAATTTTCACCTTGTGCATATCTTTGTCTAATGGCAATAACATCATCGCAAGTTAATTTTGCATTACCATTAGTCTCACCTTTATGAGATAATTTTTTATTAATTTCTGGTTCATAAAGTTTTAATGTGCGCTTAGCTACGATTTCTCTATTATTTGAGGGATTATCCTCTCCGCCATCTGTTGAATTATACCCGTTATTTTTTGAATCATATAGTGTAATAAAATATTGCTCTTGGGAGTTTAAATTAGACTAATCGCATTCAGATAAAATTGAATATTTAAAATTTTCAAATCCATATTTCCTTAATGCTCTATAAAATTTACTATTATAGTTACAATAATTTGGATTTAAATGATTATTCTTATGTTCTTTATATCGTTTTTCTAAATTAATAGACTATCCGATATATTTTTTACCATTAATTTTATTTTCAAAACAATAAATTCCTATCATATAACATCATCCTTTTGATATTATATGAAAAATGTTGTAATTAACTTACACGCGATTGCCCAACGACGCTGTCTCTGTCGGTGGGTTCCCCCGTTAGCTATAAATACATTATTTTTTATTATTTATAACCCCAGTGATAACTGGTTAAGCAGGAAGGGCAACAATCATTTACCCTCAACAAGAAAAATTTCGCAATTTTCTCGATTTTTACTAGAGCAATCTGCCAATTTACCTGGTAAAGTCACTCGTGCAGTTTTTGCGCTGTTACGTACTAGGTCTTTAGCTTTACGTGCGTTCTCTCTGGCTTTACGAGCCAAAAGTGCCTTATCAATAATTGTTTTGGCATCTTTTTCATTCGCATTTAACCAAATATCTAGCTGTGTCGCGCATAA
>CAZTTM010000118.1:0-3031 GCA_964616035.1 uncultured Muribaculaceae bacterium | reverse complement strand
GACCGCCCGGTTATGAGCCGGATGCTCTAACCAACTGAGCTAAGGGTCCATTGCTTGATTGCTATCTAATAATAGCATATATAAAAACTTTTTTCAAGACATTTTTTAAAAAAACAGCAATTTTTTTCCTTCAACAACTAATGTAATCCTATAAATCGACGTATTTTTTTGTAATTTAATTGTATCATAAACATATTATATATAATATATGAAAGGAAAGATATAATGAAAAATGCAAATAATATTCAAGCAATAATTACTACAAATAGTTATCTTAATAGAGATGATGAAATATGTTTAGAGTTTAACTGTTTAAATTCGCAGGATAAAAAAAGAATAAAGGAAATAGTTGAGGAAGATATACTACCGTTAGCGGGACCAACTTCTTTTATAGCGAGTTATGGTTATGATACTATTATCCCATACTATTTAGATATTAATAATGAAATAACTTTTTCTATGACTGATAATTTAATATCTATTGTTATTCCATATTATTTAGTTAATTGTATTTTAAAAAGATTAATTGAAAATTATAATATAGATATTTTATATAATAATTTAGTTTTTGAAGGTAGTTTTACAAGATTAGATAAGGAACTTTTATATAATACTTTGCATGATGAGAGAGTATTATCTAAAAATATAAAATGCTTGAATAATAGACTAACTAACATAGGTTAGCTTTTTTCATTAGACATTCTTCTAATTTATTGACTTCTTATAGTAAATAAAATATAATTAAATAGGTTATTAGGAGGTATATTAATGAATAAATTTACTAAAGAAATGGTTGATGAATATGCAAATAAATTATTGATTGGTTTAACTGATGAAGAAAATCAAATGGTTTTAGATGAGTTTTCTGTAATAGATGAATCTATTAATGTTATTAATAATATTAAAGATATTGATAAAGTTGAACCTATGACTCATTGCTTGGATGACTTTACTTATGAACTTAGAGAAGATGAAGTTATTGAGTCAATAGACATTGATGATTTATTGTCTAATTGTGATGTTCATACTGATAGAGAAGTTGAAATACCTAAGGTGGTGGGAGAATGAAATATATGAATAAATCTATTGAAGAATTACATGAAATGTTAGCATCAGGAGAGTGTACTAGTGATGAATTAGTAAGTGAATCCTTAAAGCTTTCTCATGAACTTCAAGATAAATGTAATGCTTTTGTGAGTATTTTAGATGATACTAAGGGTGGAGAAGTTAATGATAATTTATTATCAGGTATTCCATATGGCCTTAAAGATAATTATTCAACAAAAGGTATTCTTACTACAGGGTCATCTAATACATTAAAAGATTATGTTCCATTTTTTGATGCAACAGCAGTTTCTAAATTGAAGTCAGCTGGAGCTGTTTTAGTTAATAAAACTGTTATGGATGAGTTTGGTATGGGTGGTACTGGAACGACAGGCCACACAGGTATTGTAAGAAATCCTTGGGATACAAGTCGTATGTGTGCTGGTTCTTCATCTGGAAGTGCTTGTGCTGTTAGTTATGGTGTTTATCCATATGCTACTGGCTCTGATACTGGGGACTCTATTAGAAAACCTGCAGCGTATTGTGGAATAGTGGGGTATAAGCCAACATATGGTATGATTTCTAGATATGGATTATTTCCATTTGCTTCTTCTCTTGATCATTTAGGAGTATTAACTCGTAATGTTAAAGATGCAGCAATTGTAGTAGATACTATGAAAGGTATTGATAAAAATGATATGACATCATGGGATTCTAGTAATATTAACTTGGCATCTTCTTTAACTGGTAAGGTATCAGGTAAAAAATTATGCTATATTAAAGAAATATGTGATATAAATAATTATCCAAATGCTAATGAAAAATTGAAAGAACACTTAGCTAATTTTATGAAGGTTATTGATAAATGTCAAAGTATTGGTATGGAAGTAGTTGAAGAATCAGTTGATAAAGTATTATTAGATGCTGTACCTGCTATTTATAGTGTTATTTCTAGTGCTGAAGCAACATCTAATATGTCTAATTTAACAGGTATAAGTTTTGGCCCACGTGGAGAAGGTAAAAACTATATTGAAATGATGAAAGATCATCGTACAAAAGGATTTTCTTCATTAATAAAAAGAAGATTCGTTATAGGTTCTTATGTCTTAGAAAGAGAAAATATAAATAGATATTTTCATAATGCAGGTAGGGCTAGAAGACTAATTGTTAATACTTGGAAAGAGCTATATAAGAAATATGATGGTATTATTCTTCCAGTAGGAAGTGGTCCTGCTAAAAAGTTTGAATCAGATGATAATATTCTAACAGAAAATACTTCTGTTTTAGAAGAACATTTACAAATTGGTAATTTTGGGGGATTTCCTTCTATTACTATTCCATGTGGCTTTGTATCTAATTTACCAGTTGGTGTAAATATTACTGGTAATTGTTATGATGATGCTAATGTTTTAAATATTGCTTATGCTCTAGAAGGAACTATGAATTATAAAAATCAATTAGCAAAGGAGGTTAATCATGAGTAAATATATTGCCAAAATTGGATTAGAGATGCACTGTGAAATTAGTAAAACTAAATCTAAAGTTTTTTCAGGTGCTAGAAATGATTATTCACCTCTTGCTAATAGTAATGTAAGACCTCTTGATATGGGATTTCCCGGAGTATTACCAGTTGTTAATAAAGAGGCTGTTAGACTATCTTTAATGGCTAGTATAATATTAAATTGTAAACAACCAGAATATATGTATTTTGAAAGGAAAAATTACTATTATCCTGATTTACCTAAGGGTTATCAAATTACTCAAGAAACTAAGCCTATTCCTGTTGGTATATATGGTAATGTTAAATTTGATTTTAATGGAGAAGAAAGAACTATTAGAATTAATAATATTCATTTAGAGGAAGATTCTGCTTCATTAGACCATTTATATGATACATCAGTAATTGACTATAATAGATCTGGAGTACCTTTACTAGAACTTGTTACTGAACCAGATATTACATCTGCTGATGAAGCTGTTGCTTTTC
>CAZTTM010000117.1:0-3036 GCA_964616035.1 uncultured Muribaculaceae bacterium | reverse complement strand
ATCGAAGCAATTATCATTAAAACTTTAACTATATGTATAACTAGATATTAAAAAAAGAGCATCGTGATGATGTTCTGCGTTAGCATGGAAAAATTTAAAAAAAATATAAAAAGCAATTAAAGATTTGTTTGAATTATTTTTTTATTGTATCTTACATAAAATGATTTGTAAAAAACCGAAACTTAAAATTACTTATATTTGTAAATGTGTTTTTTTTCGTGTATAATTAGTTGTGGGTGATATGTATGTTTGACAATTTAAGTGATAGACTACAAGGAATAATGCATAAGATTAAAGGTTATGGTAAGATTACAGAAGATAATATTGGCGATATGATGAGAGAAATTAGACTATCTCTTTTAGAAGCTGATGTTAATTATAAGGTTGTTAAAGAGTTTACAAATAATGTTAAAGAGAAAGCATTAGGAGAAGAAGTAAGTAAGAGTTTATCTCCTGGAGATGTTTTTGCTAGAATTGTTAGAGATGAACTTGTTGATCTTCTTGGCGGGGAAAATGCTCCTTTATCTATGTCTTATAATCCGACAATATGTATGCTTGTTGGGTTGCAAGGTTCTGGTAAAACTACTACTTGTGGAAAAATTGCTAATTTAGTTAGAAAGAAAAACAAGAAAAAACCGTTGTTAGTAGCGTGTGATATTTATAGACCTGCTGCGATTGATCAACTTAAACAAATTGGAAAAGAACTAGGGATTGAAGTATTTAGTGAGGGAAAAAATAATCCTGTTGATATTGTTAATCATGCTTTTGTTTATGCTAAAGAGAATGGGTTTGATTATATTTTGATTGATACTGCGGGAAGACTTCATATTGATGATGAATTAATGGATGAACTTGAAAATATTATAAAAGTTGCGAGTCCACATGAGATTTTGCTTGTTATAGATTCAATGATGGGACAGGATGCAATAAATGTTATTAATGGGTTTAATGATAGGCTTAATTTAACTGGAGTTATTCTTACTAAATTAGATGGTGATACTAGGGGTGGTGTTGCTTTATCAGTTAGACATTTAACTAATTTACCTATTAAGTTTATTGGGGTTAGTGAAAAGTTAGATGGTCTTACTGAGTTTTATCCTGATAGAATGGCTAATCGTATAATTGGTATGGGAGATATTTTGAGCCTTGTTGAAAAAGTAGAAAGTGAAATAGATGAAAAAGAAGCAATGAAGACTGCTAAGAAAATGAGTAAGGGTAATTTTGATTTGGAAGATTTTCTTTCTCAACTTAATCAAATAAAGAAATTAGGACCTTTAGAAAATCTTATTAAGTTGATACCTGGTGCTAAAAAGATGGGGCTTGATAAGGCTGAAATTGATCCTAAAAGAATGAAACATATTGAGGCTATAATTTTGTCTATGACTCCAGATGAAAGAAGGAATCCTAGTATTTTAAAGGCTTCTCGAAAAGAGAGAATTGCTAAGGGTTCTGGTACTTCGGTTATGGAAGTTAATCAGTTGTTAAATCAATTTGAAGAAATGAAAAAAATGATGAAAATGTTAAACAATAAAAACTTTAAATTTCCTATGTAGAGGATTAATACTTTCTTAGACTAATTTATTATATCTTTATTTACTTTTATCATATGATAAATTAGATAAAGGAGGTAAATATAATGTTTTATAATAATGAGGAATTTAGACAAGATGGATATGATGATATTGATATAAATATTACTAATCAAAATTATAATACAAATGCTAATATGAATGTTAATGATATGAATATAGGTGGTACTTCGCAAACGGTTAGTACTCCAATAATTGAGCAGGGTAGGGAAAGGGTCGTTTATCGAAATATTTATCATGAGGTTCCACATGCTTGATTTTTTATGATAGATTATATTTAGTTAATGTCTTTTATTGTAGGATGCTTTAGTACTTTTTTAAGTTGGTGGTTAGAATTATGAAGAAGAATTTTTTTGAAATAATATGGATAATAATTTTAGTTATATTTATTACTGGATGTAGTTATTATGATACTATGCCTATTGATAAATATGAAAATAGTGCTAATTAATTGTTTATGGACTATGATTTTATTGTAGTCTTTTTTTTACATATTATAATTTATTTTAAAAAAGGGTAAAAAGGTGTGGAAAAATAATAAATGTATGTTATAATTGTGTATATAAGATTAAGATAAGTGATTACTGTATTTTATCTTATAATTATGGTAGGAAGCTATCATGTTAGTAAATACATAAAAGGGGAGGTGAATTTATGAAGAAAAGTTTAAATGCATCAACTTTATCAATTCTTTTGTTATCTATTGCATTCGTTGTAATGTCAGTAGGTTTTGCAGCATATGCTCAAACATTGAATATTAATGGGAATGTTGTTGCTAAAAAGGCTGAATGGAAGGTACAGTTTAAAGATAATACATATGCTGAGTCAACAGGAAGTGTTGAAGCTACTTCACATACTTTAAATACTACTACAATGAAATATGATGTGACTTTAAATCCTGGTGAATTTTATGAATTTACTGTTGATGTTGAAAATGCTGGTACTATCGCTGCTACACTTAAGAGCATTACTTTGTCTAGTTTAACTGATGTTCAAAAGAAATATATAAACTATACAGTTACTTATGATGGTACTGCATATTCTGCAACTACTACTGGTCTTACTAATGATTTAGCTGCTGAAGCAGTTAAGACTGTAAAGGTAAGGGTTGAATATGTATTTCCAGATGATGCTGCTGATTTACCAACAGAAGATGTTACTTTAAGTTTAACTGCTAGTTTGGATTATGTACAAAAATCAGCATAATAAAAAGGAAAAAGTGAGAACATGAAAGATAGTAAAAGGAGTATATACGTGTGGGTTGGTTTAATATTTGCATATTTGATGTTAAGCCATATATTTATAATATCATCATATAAGTCATCTGTATATTTTAATTATATAGAGATGATAGTATGGTTTATATTATTAATAATAGTTTTTATTGGTAATGGATTTCCTAAAGATAGTTCTTATTTTAAAAAGATAGGAATTAGATATGCTATTA
>CAZTTM010000116.1:0-3086 GCA_964616035.1 uncultured Muribaculaceae bacterium | reverse complement strand
TGTTTCTAAACTCGGAGAAATTGTTGATATGTCTGCAGATATTGGATTGATAGAAAAGAGTGGTGCTTGGTACTCATATAATGGCGAAAAGATTGGTCAAGGTAGAGAAAATGTTAAACAATTTTTAAAAGATAATCCTGAATTATGTGAACAACTTGAGACTGAAATTAGAAAACATTATGGTATAGATAGGGTTAATAAAGAAGTTGCTAGCGAGTAGCTTCTTTTTATGTTTTCACTTGACATCAATAAGAATTGTTTATACAATAGTATTGTATAGATTTAAATATAAATGATTGTTTTTTTCTATAAATATTTTAGATGTTAGGAGGTGTTATGTGAATAATATTGCTATTTTTATTTTGATGTTTATTCTTGGTATTATAGTTGGTGTAGCTATTTTGTTGGTTTCTTTATTTATTAAAAAGAAAAAGGAAGAAAAAAATGCATTAGGTATTATTGATAAAGCTAAGAAAGATGCTGATAAAATTAAACGTGATTCTATTCTTGAAACTAAAGAAGAAGTTCATAAATTAAAATTAGATGCTGAGAAGGATATTAAAGAAAAGAAAAATGAAGTAAAAGAGATGGAAGAAAGGCTTTTACAAAGGGAAAGTAGTATTGATAGAAGAAGTGAATCTTTACAAGACAGGGAAAAAAACTTAGATGATAGAGAAAAAAATTTACTAAAAAAACAAGATGAGATTCAAGAGTCTAAGGATAAATTAGAAGAAATTAAAAGACAACAATTAGAGGAATTAGAGAGAATTAGTGGCTATTCAAGAGAACAGGCTAAGAAAGAAGTTATGAAAACTGTTGAAGATAAGATGGCTGTGGAAATTGCTACTTATATTAAAGAAAAAGAGACAGAAGCAAAGTTGGATGTTGATAGTAAGGCAAAAAAATTACTTATTAATAGTATGGAAAAATATGCTGCAGATGTCACTAATGAACAAACTGTATCAGTTATAACTTTACCTAATGATGAAATGAAGGGGAGAATTATAGGTAGAGAAGGGCGTAATGTTCGTACTATTGAGTCGGTGACTGGAGTTGATTTAATTATTGATGATACGCCAGAAGCTATTGTTATTTCAAGCTTTGATCCATTGAGAAGAGAAATTGCTAGGTTAACTTTGGAAGGTTTGATTAAAGATGGACGAATTCATCCTGCTAGAATCGAAGAACTTTATGATAAAATGTGTTCGGAGGTTAAGCAAAAGATTAGGGAATATGGTAAAGAGGCAGTTTATGCACTTGGGTTATCAAAGATTGATTCTGATTTAGTTGATATTATTGGTAAACTTCATTTTAGAACTAGTTATGGGCAGAATGTTTTAAAACATTCAATAGAAGTTGCTAATATTTCAGGAATAATTGCTGGTGAACTTGGTGAGAATGTTAATTTGGCTAAAAGAGCTGGTTTACTTCATGATATTGGTAAGGCAATTGATTTTGAGATGGAAGGTTCACATGTTCAGATTGGTGTTGATTTAGCAAAGAAATATAATGAGAATAGTGTGGTTATTAATGCTATTGCATCTCATCATGGTGATGAGCCTGCTACTAGTGTTATTGCTACAATTGTTAGTATTGCTGATTCTATTTCTGCTTCTAGACCAGGTGCTAGAAATGATTCAACAGAAAATTATTTCCAAAGATTGGAACAACTTGAAAAGATTGGTAATGATATTAAAGGTGTTGATAAGTCTTATGCTATTCAAGCAGGACGTGAACTTCGAGTAATAGTTAAACCTGAGGAAGTTGATGATTTAATGTCTTATCAAATTGCTAGAGAAATTAAAAATAGAATTGAAAGTGAAGTTCAATATCCTGGTACTGTTAAAGTAACCGTTATAAGAGAAACTAGAGCGACTGATGAAGCTAAATAGTTTCTTTTTTTGTAAAATAATTTATATTTATTTATTTTTCATAGTATCCATGATATAATTGTGGGGAGGATGGGGTATTTATGGGAATATTTGATAAAATAAAAAAAGTATTTAGTAAAGAAGATAAAGAAGTTATAAAGTATGATAATGGTTTAAAGAAAACTAGATTAGAGTTTACTTCTAAGTTAACTAATTTATCTAATAAATATAAGTTTATAGATGATAATTATTTTGAAGAGTTGGAAGATATATTAATAACTGCTGATATTGGCGTTAATACTGTTGTTAAGTTCGTTGATAGGTTAAGACATCGTGTTAAAGAGGAAAAGATAGCTAGTACCGAAGATCTTAAGAATATTATTATAGATGAATTACTTATTATGTATGTTGGTAATGGTATTATTAGTTCTAAGATTAACTATGCTAGTGAGGGGCCTACGGTAATATTATTTGTTGGTGTTAATGGGGTTGGTAAAACAACAACTATTGGTAAACTTGCTAGTAAGATGATAAATGATGGGAAGAAAGTTTTACTTGTCGCTGGGGATACTTTTAGAGCGGGTGCTATTGAACAAATTAATGAGTGGGGCGAAAGAATAGGCGCTAAAGTAGTTAGTTCTTCTTCTAAGGATCCTTCAGCTGTTATATATGATGGTATTACTTTAGCTAGAGAAGAAGATTATGATGTTGTACTTGTTGACACGGCTGGTCGTTTACAAAATAAGGCTAATTTAATGCAAGAGTTAAGTAAGATTAATAAAGTTATTAATAAAATTATACCATTTGCTCCTCATGAAACTTTATTAGTAGTGGATGCAACTACTGGGCAAAATGCTATTTCTCAGGTTAAATCTTTTAATGAAATTACTAATATTACAGGTATTGTTCTTACTAAGTTAGATGGTACAGCTAAAGGTGGTATTGTTTTAGGTATTAAGGAAGAAACTAATACAGCTGTTAAGTTTGTCGGTTTAGGAGAAGGCGTTGATGACTTGGAAGCTTTTGACATAGAGAAGTATATATATGGTTTATTTAAGGATTTATAATTATGAATGATAGAGAATATATTATTATCTTATATGATTATTATGGTGAATTATTAAGTGATAAACAACAGTTATATTTTGAAGAGTATTACTTTAATAATTTATCTTTGACTGAAATTAGTGAAAACTATGATATTAGTAGAAATGC
>CAZTTM010000115.1:0-3098 GCA_964616035.1 uncultured Muribaculaceae bacterium | reverse complement strand
AACAAAAAAATGGATGAAAATACAAAAAGTTTACCATCTACGAGTATCAACTGGTTTCCTGGACATATGGCTAAAGCCAAAAGAGAAATAAAAGAAAAAATTGATTTAATAGATATTGTATTTGAGGTAATAGATGCTAGAATACCAAAGTCTTCTAAGAATAATGATATTGAAGATATTATTAAGAATAAACCTAGAATACTTATTATGACAAAGAGTGATTTGTGTGATGAAAGTATTACTTTGGAGTGGAAAAAGTACTATGAAAGTAAAGGCTATAAAGTAGTATTGCTAGATTTACTACATGATAATGTTAATGAAATATTTAGTGTAGTTAATGAACTTATGGAATCTATTAATAGTAAAAGAATAAGTAAAGGGTTAAAACCTAGAAGAATTAGGAGTTTAGTATTGGGTATTCCTAATGTTGGGAAGTCTACTCTAATTAATAGATTAGTAGGAAAGAAAGCTGTTAATGTTGGAAATAAACCTGGTATTACAAAGAACTTAGAGTGGATAAGAATAAATGATAAGCTAGAATTATTAGATACTCCTGGTATATTATGGCCAAAGATAAATGATTCAACTATAGCATATAATTTAGCAGCTATAACTGCTATTAAAGAAGAAATATTAGATATTGAAGATATTTCATTCTATATAATTAAGACAATGTATAAGTTATATCCCAATAATATTATTGATAGATATGGGGTTAGTTATGATGAAGATATTGTTAATATATTAGATGGGATTGGTAAGAAGATAGGGGCTGTTAGAAATGGTGAAGTTGATTATGATAGGGTCTATATTAAAGTACTTAGAGATTTAAGAGATGGGTATTTAGGGAAGATAACTTTTGATAGATTTTAAACTATTGCTATTTTATAGTATTTATTGTATAATTAGTTGGCAGGTGAAATATGATTATTGATATTAGTAAATTACTTCTTAATATGGAAGATGAATTAGAAATAAAAGATAATATAAATATTCCAGAAGAGTATTTAAATAATTGTAATATAAGAAAGCTAGAAAATGTTAGATTTGATGGTTCTATTGTTAAGTTAGTTGATGATAGATTAGAGTTAGATGGAGTAATAACGGGGGTAATGATATTACCTGATGATATTACTTTAGAAGATGTTTCTTGCCCTTTTAATATTAAAATTGAAGAAAAATTAGAAAATTTTACAAATTCACTTGATATTACTGATGTTTTGTGGCAAAATATATTAGTGGAAATTCCTTCAAAGGTGCATTCTCCAAAAAATGAAAATGTAACAATAAAAGGTGATGGATGGAGAGTTATTACAGAAGAAGAGTTTTTTAAAGAACAATCTAGTAATAATCCTTTTACAGAATTAAAACAAATGATTGAAGAAAGTGAGGATAGATAAATATGGCAGTTCCATTTAGAAAAGTTAGTAAGACAAGAAGAGATATGAGAAGAACTCATTATAAATTAAGAGCCAATGGTTTAGTTAAATGCCCAAACTGTGGTGAGATGATTAGACCTCATAGAGTATGTGATAAATGTGGTTTTTATAAGGGAGTTAATAAAATGTCAAAAGAAACAGCTTAATGTTTCTTTTTTTAATTATAAGCATATTGTTTTATTGCAATTTTATTAATGTTATTATATAATTAGTTCATATGAAAGGAAGATAAAAATGTTAGATATAAAGTTTGTAAGAGAAAATCCTGATAAAGTAAAAGAAAATATTAAGAAAAAGTTTCAGGATAAGAAATTGCCTCTTGTTGATGAAGTTATTAGTTTAGATCAAAGAATTCGTGAGTTAAAGACTAATGGTGATAATTTAAGACAAGAAAGAAATGAAATTAGTAATACTATTGGAATGCTTATGCGAGATAAGAAGATAGAAGAAGCTAATTTAAAGAAAAATAGAGTTAAGGATATTAATAATGAATTAGTTAGTATTGAGAAAGATGAAGAAGAGTTATCTAGTTTACTTAAAGAGAAGATGATGATTATTCCAAATATGATTGCTGATGATGTACCTATTGGGGAAGATGATAGTAAGAATGTAGAAGAAGCTAGATTTGGAGAACCAGTAGTGCCTAATTATGAGATACCTTATCATTCTGATATTATGGCTAGTTTTAATGGATTAGATAAAGAAGCAGCAGGAAGAGTTAGTGGAAATGGGTTCTATTACTTAATGGGAGATATTGCTAGACTTCATTCAGCGGTACTTGCTTATGCAAGAGATTTTATGATAGATAAAGGATTTACTTATTGTATTCCACCATATATGATTCATGGAGATGCTGTTAATGGGGTTATGTCTTTTGAAGAAAAAGAAAATATGATGTATAAGATAGAGGGAGAAGATTTATATTTGATTGGTACTAGTGAACATTCTATGATTGCTAAGTTTAAAGATCAAATATTAAAAGAAAGTGAATTACCTATTACTATGACTTCTTATTCACCTTGTTTTAGAAAAGAAGTAGGGGCTCATGGTATAGAAGAAAGAGGAGTATATCGTATTCATCAGTTTGAAAAGCAAGAAATGATTGTTGTTTGTAAACCAGAAGATAGTGAAGAATGGTATAATAAGATGTGGAATTATTCAGTAGAATTATTTAGAAGTTTAGATATACCAGTTCGTAAACTTGTTTGTTGTTCAGGAGATTTAGCTGATTTAAAATATCGTTCTTGTGATATAGAGGCTTGGAGTCCTAGACAAAAGAAATATTTTGAAGTATGTTCATGTTCTAATTTAACTGATGCTCAAGCTAGAAGACTTGGTATTAGATATAAGAAAGAGAATGGAGATAAAGAATATGCTCATACTTTAAATAATACTGTTATAGCACCTCCTAGAATGTTAATAGCTTTCTTAGAGAATAATTTACAAGAAGATGGTAGTGTAGTTATTCCTGAAGCTTTAAGACCTTATATGGGTGGTAAAGATAGATTAATACCTAACAAATAAAATTTATGTAAATAATAAGTTAATTGATGACTTTTTGTTAGAAATATAGTAAAATTAATTTAAGGTAAGAGAAATAACTTTTCTTCCTAAGAAGAAAGGAGTTAATAAATATGAGAATAAAAGGTAATAATTTGT
>CAZTTM010000114.1:0-3131 GCA_964616035.1 uncultured Muribaculaceae bacterium | reverse complement strand
TTATTAGAAGATATTATAAGTGGTAGATTTGAAGATGCTGCTATAAAGCAAAACATTGACTCGGCAAGAACTGTTGTTGCATCGCATAGTGGATTAAGAGGTTTCAGAGATGCTAGTTTAGAAAAATTTGAGGACATGAAAACGGCAAATAAAGCTGCTAAAGGTGTAAAGAATGAAAACGTTAATGATATAACAACGAAATTAAATTCAGAAGAATATAAAAGAGCTCAAGCTAATAAGAAATATCATGAGCAAAATAGCGGAAAAAAATAAAGTAATGAAGGAGTGTGAAATAAGTGAATGAATATAATTCTTATTTAGTACCAGCAAATGCTAAGAAAAGTATGCTAATATTTAGCATGTTTAGACCATTTGACTTAATGTTATTTGGCGGAGGTTGTGTTACCTCACTAGTTTCATTAGCATTGTGTGGTACTGCTGAATTATGGATTGTAATAATATGCATATTACCAGCAGCAATCACGGGGTTATTGGTTGTTCCTATTCCAAATTATCACAATGTTTTAGTAGCATTACAAAGTATTTATAGATTTTATAATACAAGAAGAAAATATATATGGAGAGGTTGGTGTGCAAATGAGTGGGCAAAAGAAAAGTAATTCTAAATACACAGAAAATTGGATTCCTGCAAAATCAATAAGCAATGGAATGATAGAACTAGATAATAAATATAAAGTAACAGGCGTTAAGATAAAGCCTAAAAACATTTTCATCTTAGATCACATAACTCAAGACAATGTTTTGATATCACTAAAGAACTTTTATAATATGATAGATTTTGAGTTTTGGTTAGTATGTGCAGATAAGCCAGTTGATATAAGCAGTTATCAAGCACAATTCAATTATTATATAATCAATCACAAAATCCAATAGTAAGAAAAATAGTAGCACAAGATATTAGTAAAGCAGAAGATTTTATTCTGGATAATGTCACAGATACAGAATACTATATCTTGTTTAAAGAAAAAAACTATGATTTGATTCAAAAAAGATTAAGAACCTTAATATCAGGATTGGCAGATTGCGGTCTAGAAGCATCACAAACATCTAACCTTGATTTAAGAGTTATCCTAGATAACTTCCTTAATGGAGGAGAAACAACAGAATTTGGGACGGTGATATCATAATGAATATAAAATCTGAAATAGCACCAAAAGGGTTGCAGTTTAATGGCTCTGACTTTATAATTAGCGATAAATATGCAACTATATTAACAGTTATATCATATCCAAGATTAATAGGACCAGGATTTTTAGCAAATATTACAAACTTATCAGGAATAAAAATGGTAATTAAACATATACCACTTCCATTTTCTGTACTAGCAAAAATGTTAAATAAAGAACTAGCGGATTTAAGAGCGAATTATCAATCAGAAAGAGATGTAACAGTTAGAGAAAGAATACGTCAAGATGTTGATTCATTAGAAAACTTTATTCAACAATTTACTGCCTCTCAATCTAAAACATTTGACTTTCAAATGCACTTTATGATAACAGCAGACAGTAAAGAAGAACTAGAACAAAAAAAGGTTACAATGAAGAATATGCTAGATGCACTAGAACTAAGAGCAATACCTCTAAGGTTTGAACAAGAAAGAGTTCTAAAGTCTATACTACCAATATTTGATAAACAGCCAATTGAAGACCGCATTGGAACTCCAATGCCATCACCAACAATGGCTGCAATGTATCCATTCATTTTTGATAGTTTAAAAGATGAAGGATTAGGAACACTATTAGGGATGGATTTCTCAGGTGGAGTTATTCTATTCAACCAATTTAATTACCAAATAAGAAAAGAAAACAATAGAAATAATGCTAACTTAATAATCTTAGGCGGTTCTGGTAGTGGTAAATCAACAGCTGCAAAACTATTATTAAGAAGTCATATTAGAAATGGATATCAAATAGTAGCAGTAGATCCAGAAGGTGAATTAACCGAAATGACAAAAGCCAACGGAGGAACAGTTGTAGACTTGGGCCGTGGTGGTGAATTTGGAATGGTTAATCCTCTAGAAATTGTAATGGACTATGATGATGAAGATAGCGCAAGAAGCACAAGTTATTCAATACTAACAAAGTCATTACAAACATTAAAAGCATTTATGAAGTATTATGCACCAAACATTGAAGAAGATGTATTAACACTATTCATCGGTGTTGTACAAGAAACATATGCAAGATTTGGCATAACGTTTGAAAGTAATTTTATGAATTATACACCAGAACAATTTCCAACATTTCAAGATGTTTACGCAACAGTAACTGGAATGATGATGGCGATAACAGAAAAGACTCATGAAAGAGATGTATTAGAAAGACTAGAACTAAAATTAAGACCATTAGTAAATGAGTTAAAATTTTATTTTAATGGCCATACAACAGTAAAAAGTCAAAGTAGCTACATAGTATTTAATATAAAAGAATTAATGAACTCTGATGCAAACGTAAGAAATGCACTACTGTTTAATGTATTAAAGTATGCATGGGGATTATGCCTAAATCCTAATGTAAATACGGTTTTATCAGTAGATGAAGCACACGTATTATTAGGAGCCCAAAACGAGTTAGGAGCAGAATTCCTAGCACAAGTACAAAGAAGAGCAAGAAAATATAATACAGGAACAATTATAATTACTCAACAACCATCAGACTTCGTAGCGGGAAGTGCTATAATGCACGGAAAAGCAATATTCTCAAACGCCTCATATTACCTAGTAATGGGATTAAGAAAACAAGCAGTTGAAGATTTATCATTATTAATAGACTTAAATGATAATGAAAAAGAAAGTATAAAAAGATATAACCAAGGTGAAGGATTATTTGTGTGTGGAGATAGAAGAATGCAAATTAATGTTATTCTAACAGACGATGAATTAGATTCATTCGGCTCAGGCGGAGGATTATAAAAAATAGATAAGAATAAGGTAGGTGAGCAGAATGGATGAAGAAGAACAAGAACTTGACGAACAAGAAAAAAAAACGTATAGAAAAAGAGCAAAAAAAACAGATGAATTACCACTTGAAAAAATTTAAGAATCCCAAAAACGTACCAAACGTCAAAAACTAAATCAAAATCTAGAAAAAATAATAAGTACTTCAAGAATA
>CAZTTM010000113.1:0-3187 GCA_964616035.1 uncultured Muribaculaceae bacterium | reverse complement strand
CTATCAATATATTCTGTACTAATATAGTTGCCTCTTTTTTCTTGACATAGTTCCATAATACTACCAATATAATTATTAGGTACAAAGATATTAGTTCTTATATAAGGTTCTTTTATATCTTTTATCTTTACTTTATCAGGAAAATTAGCAGGATTATCTACATAAATTACTTCTCCAGAAGTTAGAGTTATTTCATAGTTAACCGAAGGAGCAGTGGCAATTATTTCAACGCCAAACTCTCTTTCTATTCTCTCATTAATAATCTCTAAGTGTAATAGTCCTAAAAAACCACATCTAAAGCCAAATCCTAAAGTAGATGATGTTTCAGGTTCATATACTAATGATGAATCGTTTAGTTTTAATTTTTCTAAGGCCTCTCTTAATGATGGATATTTTTTTGAGTCTATTGGATATAATCCACAAAAAACCATAGGATTCATTTTCTTATATCCTGGCAATGCTTCATCAAGATTATCACTTTCTAATGTTATTGTATCTCCTACTAGTACAGTGTCAATAGACTTAATACTACCGCATAAATATCCTACTTCACCAGTACTAAGAGTATCTATTTTATTCTCTTCTGGAGTATGATAACCTAGTTCTGTTATTTCATATGTTGCCTTAGTGGTAAACATTTTAATCTTATCACCTTTTTTTATAGTACCAGATACTACTCTAATTAAAGCTACTACTCCACGATACGAATCAAAATAACTATCAAATATTAAACATCTTACTTTATTATCTTTATATTTATCTACTGGTGGAGGTATTTTAGTAATAATAGCCTCTACTAATTTATCTATTCCTACTCCAGTTTTAGCGGATGTTAAAATAATTTCATCTTCGGTAAAACCAAAAGTATCCATTAATTCTTTTTTTCTAAGTTCAATATCGGCATTTGGTAAATCTATTTTATTTATGACTGGTATTATATCTAAATTATTTTCAAGTGCTAAATATGTATTGGCAAGAGTTTGAGCTTCTATTCCTTGAGAGGCATCTACTACTAGTATAGCACCTTCACAAGCAGCCATTGACCTTGATACTTCATATGTAAAGTCAACATGTCCTGGAGTATCAATTAGATTTAATAAATAACCATTATAACTAATTCTGACAGCATTTAATTTAATAGTTATTCCTCTTTCTCTTTCAATATCCATACTATCTAATAGTTGTTCTTTCATTTCTCTTTTACTAACAGTATTAGTATATTCTAATATTCTATCTGCTAAAGTACTTTTACCATGATCAATATGTGCTATTATACAAAAGTTTCTAATTTTATTGTAATCCATATACATCAGCCCTTCTTTTTAAATTATACCAAATTACTTAATAAAATACCACTTTTTTTACTAGATAATTAACGAAAAAAAGAGCTCAGACTTTGCTCTTAGTATTTAACATATCTTAGATAAAATAATTTCCGCTACAGTTGTTGCTTCTCCTACGGCAGTAGTTAATTGATATGCATGTTTTTTAATAATATCTCCACAAGCATAGACATTGGGAATACTTGTCATATAATTAGTATCAGTAATGATAAAATTATCTTCTTTATCTAGTGAATAAATATCACTATTTGGTATACTACCTATTGTTATAAAGACACATTTTGTTTTTAAACATTTACCATTATCTAACAATACTGAATCTATTTTATCATCAACTAAATTATATTTTACAATATTAGAATTAAATAATACTTCAATATTTTCTTTTTTTAGGATTTTATTTATCTCTTTTTTTTCCGCTCTAAAATAGTCTTTTCTAATTACCATTCTTACTTTTTGACATATTTTAGATAAATATAAAGCTTCTTTTATAGCAGATGCTCCACCACCAACTACTACTACATCCTCATTTTTATATAAAGCACCATCGCATAAACCACAATAACTAATTCCTTTACCTATTAGTTTGCGATCGTCTTTAGTTAGCATTCTAGCAGTTCTTCCTGTAGCAATTACAACAAAGCGGCATTTTATTTCTTTAGTAGGTGTTTTAAGTATTTTAGTATCTTTATTTAAATCAGCTTCAATTACTTCATCATATAAATAATCTACATTTAGTTTATCTACTTGTTTATATACTTCACTACCTAATGTTGGCCCATCTACTTCCATAAATCCAGGATAATTTTCAATAGTGGCTATTTTGTTTAACTGACCGCCTGGAGTATCTTTTTCTATCACTAAAGGATTTACTCCCCCTCTTTTTAAATATAAGGCACATGTCATACCCGCTATTCCCGATCCAATTATTACAACGTCATATTCTAACATTTTTTACCTCTTTTCTTTTATTATATATTAATCCAATAATACCTATTATGACTATTACTATAGACACTATTTGACTTACTCTAAATATTCCTAAGTATAAACTATCCGCTCTTAAACCCTCAATAAAGAATCTCCCAATTCCATACCATATTAAATATATATATGTTAAAGTACCATATGCCCTTTTTTTAAAAAATCTTCTAATATTTATTAATAGAATAAAGCCTAGTAAGCACCATAGGGATTCATAAAAAAACGTTGGATGATAATAATTACCATTTATATACATTCCTTCAATAATAAAATCAGGTATATGTAATTTCTTTAAAAAATCTAAGCTTACTATTCCACCATGAGCTTCTTGATTGAAAAAATTCCCCCATCTACCAATGGCTTGAGCTAATATTAAACTAGGTACAATCATATCTGTTAGTTTACCTAGAGCAATGTTTTTTTTCTTTGTCTGATATATTAAAGTTATAAAGCCCGCAATAATACCACCATATATAGCAAGTCCACCTTTCCAAATATATAACATTGATAATGGGTTAGATAAATATATGTCAATATTAAACATAACATAATATATTCTAGCACCTATTATTCCCCATATTATAGTATAAAAAGCTATATCAATTATAGTATCTTTACTTATATTTTGCTTACTTGCTTCTTTAACTAATAAAAACAAGCCAATAATTATTCCAGTAGCTATAAGTATCGAATACCAATATATATGAAAATTACCAATACTTAATATTGCTCTATTCATTATTTTCTTACCTTTCTATTTATTATTGGCTTTATTATCATACCCTCCATTAAAATATTTAATATAGATATAATAATAGCAATAAAGAATGACATAAATATACCGTGTATTTCAAACTTAT
>CAZTTM010000112.1:0-3205 GCA_964616035.1 uncultured Muribaculaceae bacterium | reverse complement strand
CACTAAAGCTTATGTAGCTATGATGCAGACTGCTCTTCAGTCTGCTGTTCAATATCTATTAGGTAGAGATACTGCTTACTATCAGGCTCTAGGTGCACAGGCTCAAGCTCTTACATTAAATATTGGTGCTTATACAGCTAAGGTTCAACTAGCTATTGCTCAAGCACAAGCTCTACAGAATAAAGCTCAGTATGCTAATACTGTACTTAATCTAGCTGCTACAGACAAGCAGATGGAATCCATGGATAAACAAATGGAACATGTAGACAAGCAGATGGAATCCATGGATAAACAAATGGAACATGTAGACAAGCAGATGGAAGTAGAGGATGCTCAGATTAAGCAGACTAATGCTCAAGTAATTCTTATTGGTGAGCAGTCAGAACAAGCCCATGCTCAAGTATCTGATACCATGAGAGATGGTTCTACTAGAGTTACTGGTTATACAGGGAACCAGAATGCTCTATTAAAACAGCAGGTAATAGCTTTCAAGAAAGACTCAGTAATTAAAGCAGCTAAGATTTATGCAGACTCCTTTGCTACTCAAATATCAATGTCTACTGCTACTGCTGCTGGTACTGGGCTAGATGCTAATGGTATTGGTACAGCTATTAGTAAACTAGCTTCTTCAATGTCTACTGACTAAGGTGATTTATGGGGTTGTTTTCCTCTAAGACAAAGTATTATGTATCTTCGTCTACATTCCCTTTATTTGACTCTAGTACTAGAGTTAATAACTATGAAGCAGGAATGTTGGATTACACCTCAAATTCAACCTTAGAGCAGTATGAGTACTTTAAGAACTATTACAACACATCAAGACTGAGAGATATCAGAGGACTTCTGAGATGGGCAGATTCCTCTGGTTATCACTCTCAGATGGGTAAGATATCTTCTACTTTCTATAGTGATGCTTCATTTGATAATGACATCATTACAGAAGCTTCTAAGCAGTATGTATCCTTATCTAGCAACCAGACCTACCAAGTCTATAGTGCTTCTCTAAATAGATTCTCTGAAGACTTCTGGCTCAAGCATCTAGCTACTCAACAAGGCAAAGCTAGTCTCTTTTTTGAAGGTACAGGTGTAGATTACACAGTAGATTTCCCTGATAGCAATACTGTTAGAGCTACATTTACTAATGGTCAAGTAGTATCAGGAGCTATACCTGCTAATGCTAATACCTTCAGATATATTGAAATATCCTACTCTATAGAGACTGAGACAGAGGTCCAGAAGACAGATAAGGATGGTAACCCTGTGGTTGATTCAACTACTAATCAACCTATTATGGTTACTGAAATTACCTATACTTATGGGTATTATGATTATCAGGAAGGAAGCGGAAATAGCACTCTTGACTCACTAATCAAGAATAATAACATTAGTAATGCTAATGACTTCTATCCTGTAATCCCCATTAGAACTGATACTCACTGGTTCAGTGGTACTGATGCAGATCATATCAGTGCTATTCTAAAGAAGCTTCATCTCTACAATACTACTCAGCTACTCACTACCACAGCTTATAACAAGATGTGTGATACCCTTACAGAGGGTATTAATAAGAGTGGTAATGGTAGCTTAGGGGATATTGACTACATGACCATTATTCTTGGTGTTCCTATTAATACCAGGAATAGTGCAGATCAAAGATATCTCTTTGAGTTCTTCTATAACCTCTATGTTAATTACTCTCTAATGAGAGGTGATACTCCTCAGCAACAATCTGAAGGGTTAAATACCTACTCAGGTAAGGGTGTTCTTAAAGATTATTTCAATACTCTATATGAGAATGTAACTGGAGATACTTCTTATACTAGAAGTCGAAAGAGTAGCTCTAGTAGTGGTAGATTTACTAAATTCACCATTACTAATGAGAAATCTAACCTGAACCTTACTTATGAATGGGGACATGCAGGTTACTTTGAAGCTAATGGAAAATGGAAGCCTACAGCTAAAGTAGGTGAGTATGGTGTATTAGCAGGTCTACAGAGACATGACTATACCTACTGGAAACCAAGGGTAGATAGTGAAGGTAACTATGTTTATGTCTATGATGAGACTACAGGTACTAGAGAATTACAGTATGACCTGGAACATGAAACTGCTTACATTAACCTGGTTCTCTTCTGTAAACAAACTTCTGAGAATAGATGGAAGTTTGTTATGTTCTCTGGGTTAGGTCTTACTAACCTTGTATACCATGGTAAGACTGTCTATACAGATGCTTATGAGGATGTAAAGGATTCCTCTCAGACTACTACTCTAGAGCATAACTTTACAGCAGATACAGATGGTACCTATGATGACTATACCCTCTTCTCATTTCAGTATGTAGATAATCCAGGAGATAGTGACTCTGCATTTATAGTACCTCTAGAGCAATCTACTTTCTATGAAATAGGTGTACCTGCTGAAGTAGATATTTCTCAAGGATGCCAGTATCTTATTTGTAACTGCTGGGAAAAGAAGAAGGTTAAGTGGTACCAATCAGGATGGTTAGGGGTAACTATTGGTGCCTTAGGTATGGCAGTATTTAGCTTCTCCCCAACTGCTTGGACCTTCTTTGCTGGACTATTTACCATTACATTTACAGTTAAGGTCCTAGAACTTGTTAATAAAATCTGTGTAGTTATATTTGGTGAAAAACTAGGTAATCAAATCTACTCTTTTGTTATACAGATTATTAAGACAATCCTTGTTGTAGTAGCCTCTATTTGTGTAAAGATTCCTGTTATTGGCTGGATCATTTGGGCTATATGTATGGCTGTATACACAGTCATTACTATTGCTGAGTATTTAAGACAGGGTCTCTCTATGGGAGAGGCTCTTAAAAGAGGCTTAGTAGAAGGTGCAATTGCTTCTGCAGCTTCTCTCATAGGTGGTCAATTAGGGGGCGCAGCTGGTGGAGCTTCTGGTAGTGCTAGTGGAGGTATATCTGGATCTATTTCAGCAGGACTCTCCTCAAGTGAGGGTGCTTTAGCATCTTCAGCCGCTGTAGGTTTGAATACTACAGGTCAATCATTGAACCAAGGGGAATCAATAGGTAAGTCCTTAGGTCAAGGTGTTATAGCAGGTGGCTCTACTTATTTAGGTGCTCAAGCAGGTGGGTATGTTAAAGGTGCTATAGGTGGAGGTACAGGTGCTGTTGTAGGGTCTGCTACACAAGGATTTGTATCTGGATTTACTGGATCCTTTGGTA
>CAZTTM010000111.1:0-3221 GCA_964616035.1 uncultured Muribaculaceae bacterium | reverse complement strand
TACATCTGCTGATGAAGCTGTTGCTTTTCTTGAACATATGCGTAGTATTTATCGTTATGCTGGTATATCTGATGCTGATAGTAAGAAAGGTCAGATTAGATGTGATGTTAATGTTTCTATTATGGATAATAATTTAGATACTGAAGATCCAAATAATTGGGGTACTAAAATAGAAATTAAAAATGTTAATTCTTTTGGTGGGGTAAGAGATGCTATTAATTATGAGATAGATAGACAGATTAAACTAAAAGAAGATGGTACTTATGATGAAATGGAACAACAAACAAGAAGATGGGATGAAGATAGTGCTAGTACTATTTATATGCGTTCTAAAGTAGATGCTATTGATTATAAATACTTTGTTGATCCTAACATTCCAAAATTTAAAATAAGTAAAGAATGGTTAGAAGAAATAAAAAATAGTATTCCTAAACTTGCATATGAAAGAAAGAAACAATATCTAAATGAATTTGGTTTAAGTGAATATGATACAAATATATTAATTAAAGATAAGGATATTAGTGATTATTTTGAAGAATGTATTAATATTAATACTGATCCTAAACAAGCAGCTAACTGGATTAATGGTATGGTTCTTAGTTATTTAAATGCTAATGATATAACAATTGATGAATTAAAGTTAAGGCCAAATGATTTAAAAGAATTAATTGATTTAATAGAGAGTAAAACAATATCTAGTAAGCAGGGTAAAGATGTCTTTAATATATGTGTAGATAATGGTAAAAGCCCTAAAGTAGTCGTTAAGGAAGAAGGAATGCTTCAAATAACAGATCTTGATGAAGTACGAAAGATAGTTATTGATACAATGAATAGTAATGTTGAACAAGTAAATAATTATAAAACTAATCCACGTGTACTTGATTTCTTTATTGGTCAAGTAATGAAAAATTCTCGTGGAAAAGCTAACCCTGAAATTACTAGAAAAGTTCTTAGTGAGGAGTTAGAAAAAACACTATAATGAGATTTATTATAGCGATAAATCTCTTTTTAATTGTTTATATGAGTTATTTATGCTAAAATAAAATTAAATAGTAGAAAGAGATTATAAATTAAAAAAGAAGAAAAAAGGCACTATTTTGTGCATTAAGTAGTAGGTGGTACCATGAAAAAGAAGTATTTATATATATTAATATCATTAATGTACATGGATATAATATATAATTTGTTTGCATATGATACATATTTAAAAAGTTCAATTATTAATATAGTTTTATTTAGTGTTTTTAGAACTAGTTTAATATATTTAATAACAAGTATATTTAATAAAAAAATAAATAAAGTTCTAACTTATCTAATATATGGAATAATGTGGTTTTGTTATAGTTTATATTATATATTCTATAAAGTATTTATCACTCCATTTTCTATAGCATTATTTAGACAAAGTGATCAAACACTTAAGTTTGGTAAAAATATCTTAATATCTATTTTTCAAAATATACATATTATTATATTATTTTTATTACCAATAATTCTTTTAATAATCTTTAGAAAGAAATTAGATTATGAAAGATTAAAACTTAAAAATATAGGTATAGCAATATGTGTATTAATATTAACTGTTGATATATATGTAGTTAATATATTTGTTCAAAAGAAAGAAGTAGGAGGAATATATAATTTATATTTTGAGACTAATAATATTTCTCTTAATATAGAAAGACTAGGTGTGCCTGCTTCCATATATCTAGATATATATAGAAGTATATTTGGAATAGAAGAAAAGATTGAATTAGTTGATAATCCTCAAGTAGAAGACGATTCTGATGATGAATTATTTGAGTATGAGGATAATACTGCGGAATTAGATTTATCTAGTACTGATGGAAATATTGGCAAAATTAATAGCTTTGTTAAGAATGAGACAGGTACTAAAAAAAATAAATATACTGGAATGTTTGAAAATATGAATTTAATATATATTGTTGCAGAGAGCTTTAGTGAAATAGCAGTAAGTGAAGAATTAACGCCAACATTATATAAATTAGTTCATGAAGGATTTTATTTTGAAAACTTCTATACTTCAAATAATTTATCAACAATAGGTGGAGAGTTTCAAGCATTAACGGGATTGTATGCTGATAATACCATTCTTAGTTCTTGGAGAAATGGAAGTGCTTATTATCCATATGGCTTAGGTACGGTTTTTAAAAATTTAGGTTATAATACTTATGCTTATCATGATAATAGTGCTTATTATCAAGATAGAAATGTATATTTAAAAAGTCAAGGATTAGATAATTATAAAGGATGTTATAATGGCCTTGAAAAACTTATTAATTGTGAACAATGGCCACAAAGTGATGTAGAAATGATTAATGCTACAATAGATGACTATATTAATAGTGATAAGCCATTCTTAACATATTATATGACAGTATCTGGACACTTTTACTATGGATTTAATAGTAATGCTATTGCAAATAAAAATAAAGCTTTAGTAAAAGATTTAGATTATCCAGAAGAAGTTAAAGGATATTTAGCAACGCAAATAGAATTAGATAAAGCGTTAAGTGTACTTTTAGATAAATTAGAAAGTGCTAATAAATTAGATAATACGGTAATTGTGTTATTAGCGGATCATTATCCATATAACTTATCTATAGATAATATTAATAAATTATCTAGTTATGAGAGAGATAATTTGATTGAAGCTAATAGTAATAATTTAATTATTTATAATAGTAAAATGAAAAGTATTAAAGTAGATAAAGTAGGAATGAGTATTGATGTAATTCCAACTGTATATAATTTATTTGGTATAGACTATGATTCTAGAATTATTATGGGTAAAGATATACTTAGTACAAGTGAAGGAATTGCTATCTTTAAAGATAAATCATGGGTAACTAATAAAGGAACTTATTATGCTTCTACTGGTAAGTTCGTTGCTAAAAGTGATAATGTTGCAGATGATTATGTAGATACAATTAATAGTATAGTTAATAATAGAGTAGCTATTAGTAGAATGATTGTTGCTAATAACTATTATAAATATGTATTTAAATAATAGGAATTATTGACTTGAATGGTGAATAGATGTATTAAATTTGCAAGAACTTTCTTATAGGAGGTTAGGTTTGAAAAATAAAGAAACGGGTTATCCATCAATAGATAAGACACATGAAAAAAGTGAAAAGCATTTTGCAATTTATAATAAATTCTAGAAGATTTTAAATATAAGGGCTTGTGTAAAAAAA
>CAZTTM010000110.1:0-3309 GCA_964616035.1 uncultured Muribaculaceae bacterium | reverse complement strand
TATATATTATTCACAATTTTATTATATTTTACTGGTATTTAATTGACAATTTGATAGCAGGGTGTTAATATTATATATTGGAAACACATCTTTTTTGGTGTGCAATAAAACTTAAGTTAAGGTATTGGGGTGAAAAGTTAATGGCTTATAAATTAAAGCAAAGTGGCGATTATAGAAAAAGAAGAAACTTTTCTATGATCAAGAATTCATTTGAACTTGATAATTTATTACAAATTCAAAAAGAATCATATCAATGGTTCGTAACAGAAGGGGTAAAGGATGTACTTGAAGATTTTTCTCCAGTAGAAAGCTTTTCAGGAGGACTATCACTAGAATTTGGTGATTATGTTTTTGACACGCCTAGATATTCTATTAAAGAATGTAAGGACAGGCAAGTAACATATGCAGCTCCACTAAAAGTCCAAACAAGATTATTCAACAATGAAACAGGAGAAGTAAAAGAACAAGAAATATTCCTAGGAGATATTCCACTAATGACTGATAGTGGAACGTTCATCATAAATGGTGCTGAAAGAGTTGTAGTATCTCAATTAGTTAGATCACCAAGTGTTTATTTTTCAAAAGAAATAGATAAAAATGGCAAACCAACTTTTGCATCAAAAATAATTCCAACAAGAGGAACATGGCTAGAATTTGAAACAGATTCTAAAGAAATATTATATGTTAGAATAGATAGAACTCGTAAAGTCCCTCTAACAACATTACTAAGAGCCTTTGGGTTATCTAGTGATGAAGATATATTAAATATGTTTGATAATAATGAATATCTTAAAAATACTATTGAAAGAGATTCAACAAAATCAACAGATGAAGCCTTAATAGAAATATATGAAAAATTAAGACCTGGTGAACCAACAACATTAGATAGTTCTAAGAACCAATTAATTACTAGATTCTTTGATAATTTTCGTTATGACTTAGCTAAGGTAGGCCGTTATAAGTTTAATCAAAAATTAAATATTACTGATAGACTAATAAATAATACTTTAGCACAAGATATTGTTATTGATGGTGAAGTAAAAATACCTGCAGGAACAGTATTAAATAAGCAAGTAATGGAAGAACTAGAAGGATACTTAAAAGATGGTTATGGTAAACAAGAAGTAATTATAAATGAAGACTTAGATAATCATAATATAGTTCAAGTCGTTTACGTATACTCACCATTAAATCCATCTAAGAAAGTAAAAGTAATTGGTAATGATCAAGACATTGATGTAAAAACGTTAACTATATCAGATTTCTACGCATCAGTATCATATTACTTAAATTTAATGGATGGTATAGGACACGATGATGAAATAGACCATCTAGCAAATCGTCGTATCAGACAGGTAGGAGAACTTCTGCAAAATCAATTCAAAATAGGCTTTAGTAGAATGGAAAGAGTTATCAGAGAAAGAATGACAACTCAAGACATGGAAACAGTAACTCCTAAAACATTAATTAATATAAGACCAGTTACGGCTGTTATAAAAGAATTCTTCGGAAGTAGTCAGTTATCACAATTCATGGATCAAGTAAACCCAATTGCTGAATTAACTCACAAAAGAAGATTATCAGCTTTAGGCCCAGGGGGATTAGCACGTGATAGAGCAGGAATGGAAGTACGTGATGTTAATGCGTCTCACTATGGAAGAATTTGTCCAATTGAATCTCCAGAAGGACAAAACATTGGATTAATTACATCCCTAGCAAGTTATGCCAAAGTTAACGAATATGGCTTTATTCAAACACCATATCGTAAAGTAGTAAATAAAAAACTAACTGACCAAGTAGATTACTTAACAGCAGGAGAAGAAAGTGAATATTACATTTCACAAGCTACAGTTAATGTTAATGATGATATGGAAATAACTGATGATACCGTAGCAGGACGTTATCGTGGTGAAAACGTAATTATTCCTGCCGCTCAAGTAGACTATATTGATGTAAGCCCACAACAAGTAGTATCTATAACAACAAGTCTAATACCATTCCTTGAACATGATGATGCAACACGTGCTTTAATGGGTGCTAACATGCAACGTCAAGCATTACCATTATTAAAAACAGAAGCACCATTTATTGGAACAGGCGTTGAATATATTGCTGCTAAAGATAGTGGTGCAGTTGTTGTATCACAAGCAGACGGAGTAGTAGATTATGTTGATGCTAAAAAGATTGTTGTAAAAAATGCCAAAGGCGAAGACGTATATAATCTTCAAACTTTTGAAAGAGCTAACCAAGGTGAGGCAACAAATCAATCACCAATCGTTCGTGCCGGAGATAAAGTAAAAAGAGGACAAGTAATAGCAGATGGCCCAAGTACAGATAAAGGAGAGCTAGCTTTAGGTAAAAACGTTGTAGTAGCATTCATGACATTCAACGGATATAACTTTGAGGATGCCGTAATAATGAATGAAAGATTAGTCAAAGAAGATGTTTATACATCATTACATATTGAAGACTATGAAATCCAATGCCGTGATACTAAATTAGGCCCTGAAGAAATCACAAGAGATATTCCAAATATCGGAGAAGAAGCACGTAAGAACCTAGATGAAAATGGTATTGTAAGAATAGGTACAGAAGTAAAAGAAGGAGATATCCTAGTAGGTAAGGTTACTCCTAAAGGAATGGCTGACCTAACATCAGAAGAAAAATTATTACATGCTATATTTGGTGAAAAAACAAGAGAAGTTAGAAACTCTTCATTAACAGTTCCACATGGTGGTGGCGGAATCGTTCATGATGTTAAAGTATATACTAAAGCAGATAACGATGATATGCCAAGTGGTGTTAGTAAAGTAGTAAGAGTATATATTATTCAAAAACGTAAGATTCAAGTTGGCGATAAAATGTCAGGACGTCATGGAAACAAAGGTGTTATATCATTAATATTACCACAAGAAGATATGCCATATTTGCCTGACGGTACACCAGTAGATATCATGTTAAACCCACAAGGTGTTCCATCTCGTATGAATATTGGACAATTACTAGAATTACACTTAGGAATGGCTGCAAAAAAACTTGGAGTATATGTTGCAACACCAGTATTAGATGGTGCAAAAAGAGATGACATCGATGCAATGATGAAAGAAGCAGGCATGGACCCAGATGGCAAGACTGTTTTATATGATGGTAGAACAGGTGAACCATTTGACAATAGAATAAGTGTTGGTGTCATGTACATGATTAAATTACACCACATGGTTGATGATAAATTACATGCTCGTGCAACTGGTCCATATTCATTAGTAACACAACAACCACTTGGTGGTAAAGCTCAATTTGGTGGACAAA
>CAZTTM010000109.1:0-3351 GCA_964616035.1 uncultured Muribaculaceae bacterium | reverse complement strand
AAGAGTAAGGATCCAAGTGTTTCTGAAATCTTTATAGTCGAGGGAGATAGTGCTGGTGGTTCTGCAAAAAAGGGAAGAGATTCTTTAACACAAGCAATATTACCTTTACGTGGTAAGATATTAAATGTTGAAAAAGCTAGACTTGACAAAGCATTATCAAATGAGGAAATTAGGACTATTATAACAGCATTTGGCACGGGTATTGGAGAAGAATTTGATTTATCTAAATTGAGATATGATAAGATAATAATTATGACTGATGCTGATGTTGATGGGGCACATATAAGAGTTTTACTACTTACATTATTTTATCGTTTCTTTAGGCCAATTGTTGAGGCTGGACATATATATGCAGCGCAACCTCCATTATTTAGAATAATGCATGGCAAAACTCGTAAATATGTACTTGATGAAAAAGAAAAAGAAGAATATTTAGCATCTTTACCTGAGAATGTTAGAATGCGAGCTGAAATTGCGCGTATGAAAGGACTTGGTGAGATGGATGCTGAGGAGTTAAATGAAACTACTATGGATATAAATAAGAGAACTTTAAGAAAGATAACTGTTGATGATTGCGTTTCTGCTGATGCTATTTTTGAAAAACTGATGGGTGATGAAGTTGAACCTAGAAGAAGTTTTATTGAGGAAAATGCTAGATATGTACAAAATCTTGATATTTAGGAGGTTTAATGATGAAAAATAATGAAGATAATATAAATGATGAAGTAATAGATAATAGCACTGAAGATATTATTGAAAATGAAGTGATAGGTAATAATATGGAAGAAGAATTTGATAATAACGATAATTATGGTGGTACTTTTCATGAAAGAGATAGTTTATCAATTAATGATATTGTATCAGAAGTAAAAGATTCATTTTTAGATTATTCTATGAGTGTTATTACATCAAGAGCTATTCCTGACTTGAGAGATGGTTTAAAGCCTGTTCACAGAAGAATTTTATGGAGTATGTATAATTCAGGGTATACACCAGATAAACCTCATAGAAAGTCTGCAAAGACGGTTGGAGAGGTTATGGGTAATTATCATCCACATGGTGATTCTTCAATTTATGAGGCGATGGTTAGAATGGCACAAGATTTTAATCAACGTTACTTACTTATTGATGGACATGGTAATTTTGGTAATATTGAGGGTGATGGTGCTGCGGCAATGCGTTATACAGAATCCCGTTTGTCTAAATTATCATTAGAATTATTGACAGATATTAGGAAGAATACTGTTGATATGATAAAAAACTTTGATGAAACACTTGATGAACCTACAGTATTACCTAGTAGATTTCCTAATATATTAGTCAATGGTACTATGGGTATTGCTGTTGGTATGGCTACTAATATTCCTCCTCATAATTTGGGTGAAGTAATAGATGGATGTGTCGCATATATTGATAATCCTGATATTGATACTTTGGGATTAATGCAATATATAAAAGGGCCTGATTTTCCTACTGGTGGTATTATTTTAGGTAATTCTGGTATTAAACGTGCTTATGATACAGGAAGAGGAACTATTACAATAAGAAGTAAAGCAGAAATTCAAGAAAATAAAAATCATACTTCAATAGTAATAACTGAGGTTCCATATGGTGTTAATACAATGGAATTAAAGAATAAAGTTGCTGAGCTTGTTAGGGATAAAGTAATAGATGGCATTTCTGATTATCATACTGATTTAAAAGATGGTGTAAAAATTACTATTACTTTAAAAAGAGATGCTAATCCTCAGGTTGTTTTAAATAATCTTTATAAACATACAAATTTTCAAATACAATATGGAATTATATTCTTAATGCTTGATAATGGTGTACCTAAAACTTTAGGATTAAAAGATATTATTTCTAAATATATAGATTATCAAAGGTCAATTATTGTTCGTAGAACAAGATTTGATTTAGCAAAGGATGAAGCAAGAGTTCATATTTTGGAAGGGTTAAAGATTGCTTTAGATAATATTGATGAGGTTGTTCATATAATTAGAAGTGCTGAAGATGATGAGGATGCTAAAAAGAAATTAATGGAAAAATTTGCTTTATCTGAGATTCAAACAAATAATATTTTAGAGATGCGTTTGAGGAGATTAACTGCATTAGAAAGAGATAAAATTGAGGAAGAAATAAAAGAATTGTTATTAGAAATTGAAGAATTGAAATCAATTTTAGCATCAAACGAAAAGGTATTAGCTATTATTCGTCAAGAATTGCTTGAAATTAAACGTAAATATGCCGATGAAAGAAGGACACATATAGATTTAACTGCTGTTGATTATATTGAAGATGAATCTTTAATACCTGTGGAAAACGTGGTTATAGCATTAACTAATAAGGGTTATGTAAAGCGTATGTTGATGAGTAATTATAAATCTCAAAATCGTGGTGGAGTTGGAATTAAAGGTATGGCTACAAACGAGGAAGATTTTGTTACTAATATTATTAATGTCACAACACATGATTATATTTTATTCTTTACAAATGTTGGTAAAGTATATCGTATTAAAGGGTATGAGGTTCCTGAATTTGGTCGTCAATCTAAAGGATTACCGATAATTAATTTATTAAATATGGAGAAAGATGAGTATGTGACTTCATTATTGAGTGTTTCATCTCAGGAAACAAGTGATTATCTAGTATTTGCTACGAAGAAAGGTTTAATAAAGCGTACAAATATTCGTGAATTTGATAGTATAAGAGCTAATGGAAAGAAAGCAATTGTTTTAAGAGAAGATGATGAATTGATTTCTGTTAGAAAAACTGATGGTAATGATCAAATATTAATGGCATCTTCTAATGGAAGAATGGTTAGATTCCCTGAAGCTTCTATAAGAGTAATGGGAAGGGGTGCTTCTGGTGTTAGAGGTATCAGTTTAGATGGTGGAGTACTTGTGGATATGGAAGTTGTTTTACCAGATAAATATGTCTTAGTTGTGACAGAGTGTGGATATGGAAAAAAGACACCTGTTGATGAGTACAGAATAACGAACCGTGGTGGAAAAGGTGTTAAAACGTTAAATGTGACTGAAAAGAACGGCTGTATAAAAGCATTTAAGACTGTTGATGAAGATAAGGATATAATGATTATAACTGATACTGGAATGATAATTAGATTGTCTGTTGATAATATATCTACAATGAGCAGAGTCACACAAGGCGTTAAGCTTATTAATTTAAAAGAAAATCAATATGTTAGTTCTATATCTGTTATTGATAAAGAGCCTGTGGAAGGTAGCAAACTTTCAGAAAATAGTATTGATATTAATGATAGTGTTAATATTCAAAGTAATAGTAATCAAAGCGAAGATGTGAATAATTAAAAAAATGTTGCAGTTGTGC
>CAZTTM010000108.1:0-3355 GCA_964616035.1 uncultured Muribaculaceae bacterium | reverse complement strand
AGTTATTTACTAATTTTACTTTTAGGAGTTTCAAATACCCTTTGGTATTGCTCCATAGTGAAATTAAGCCCTTAATTATAAGGGCTTTTATTATTGAAAAATATAATTACATCTTGTTTACATCTTATTTTTTATAATTCTAGTTTATTTAAACCTTCGGATATGGTAAATTTATCACTTTCAAATAAGTGTGAATATGTCTCAATTACTGTTGTTTCTGTATCACCGATTCTAGATGAAACTTGTTTGATTGTATAATTCATAGTTCTTAAAAGAGATACATGGGAATGCCTAAATTCATGAATTGTTATTCTCTTTACATTAGCTTTTTTTATATAATACTCTTTTTTTCTAGTTATTGTAGTTCTAGATAGAGGAACAATATCACCAAAGATAAACATACTGCTATTAAAATCATACAGTTTACTTTTTTTAATATATAATTCATTCAATAGTTTGATGACATTATTAGGTATATCAACTTCTCTATATGAATTACTTGTTTTTGGAGTTGTTATCTTCCCAATTTTATTATAACTTTTATTAATGTTTATAATTTTATTGTTATAATCCTTCCATCTTAATGCTTGAAGTTCACCGATTCTAAGCCCAGTGAAATACAGTAGCGAAAAAAGTGCTTTATACTCTAAATCATCGACTTGAACTATAAATTTTTTAAATTCATCAAGATCCCAAATATTATATTCTTTAGGTGGTATTACATTGCATTGAATAGTTTTAACTTTATTAAATATAGGTATATTAAGATCATATATCTCAACACCTGTCCTTAATATCGAACGAAGGTAGATTATTATACTATTTTGTGTTTTAATATTTAAATGCGAAATACTGTTTTTTATTGCTTCAAATTGTGAAATACTAATTTTACTAACCATAGTTTTTTTTAAAACGGGTAAAATATATTTGAAAATCTTATTTTTAGTATTTACATAGGTTTCTTCTTTATTTTTTTTCTTGTATTCATTTAAGTATATTAACATTAATGATTCAAAATCTAAATCACTTTGTTTTTCATGATTTGTTAGAAAAGTTCGCTCTGCATCTTGTGCTTCTGACTTAGTAAAAAACATCTTAGAAGTTTTCTGTTTTCTATTCCCATTAAGATCGTTATAATAGGTTCTAAAATACCAACTCCTACCATCTTTGGAACATTTATTTTTATTTTTTTCTTTATAAATCGCCATATTATTTTAACCTCCAATTATTTACATATTTATTTATTTTTGATATAATTAGAGTGCATATTAAAAGATTGTCTGTCGTGATTCAATTTTTTGTTATGCACTATTCTAGTACCTATTGCAGTAGGTGCTAGTTTTTTTATTTATTTATAAATACTGCTAATTTATCATTTTCTAGTGAATTTATAATTATTTCTTGGTTGTCATATCTATCATCAATTATTTTGCCAACTATTTCTTTATTATCATATAAAAATCCGTTTTTTATAACAAATGCACTTCCATTTGAATATTCTTTGTATAATTCAATTTTTAATCTATTTAAATATCCATTTTGACATATGATTAAGAAGCTTATTGTATCACCGATTATTTCTTTAACAATGCCACAACTATACTCTTGACAATACTTCTCTTCTTTTGCACTTATTTTGCTCGATACATAACCATCAGTATAACTTGATAAATAATAATTGTCATTATTAATATCAATGTCTATCTTTAATATTTGACCAATGTAAACTGATTTGTTTTTCTTCAATTTTACATTAATTTGGTGTGCAGTTATCTGCTTTTTTTTAGGCTTAAATAGGTTAAAAAACATTTTTTTCCTCCTTTAACGTTTCCGTTATCAGGTTAAGATACTTTTCAGCTTCGTCTTCATATTTTTCAACATAGAAGGCAAACATACTATTATTTGATTGTCTTAGTTGATTTAACTCTATATGTGCAAGTTCATGCAATATAGTTTTCTTTCTTTTATAGTATGATAAATCTTTATTTATAAATATATTGTATATATTTTCATAGCTAAATACGAATCCATTAATTCCCTGTGGTAATTCTATTAATGTTATACAAGCATTATAGTAATTAAGTAATTCTTGCTGTGTTGTTTCTTTCTTTAATAAATCAATTATCATTTTTTTACTCCCTTTTTCTAAGGTAAACGTACATGTATATTTCTTATTCTTTTCCTAATTGTTTATCAATTTCTTTTTTTCTCTTTTCAATTATAAACTTTATATATTCTTTGTCATCATCAGTAAGAATATCTTTATTTTTGTCAAATAAAAGTTCCAATTCATCAAAAGAATTATCATCCTTTGCGTCAACATCGTATCCCATTAGCCAAGTTTCACTGACATTTAGTGCATCTGCAAGCAAAGAAAGTTTGTCTTGTTTGGCATTGTAGTTGCCTGATAGATAATTGCTAATTAATGACTTATCAATATTTGTTATTTTTGCTAATTGTGATTGTGTCATGTTACTTCGATCCAATGCCTTTTTTAATCGATTAGCAAACGTGTCTGCTAACATAGTTGCACCTCCTTCATAAGAAAATTATAAAACTTTTTTGAGAAAAAATCAACGATAATGCAGAAAAAATAAAAAAATGTTGAGAAAAACTAAAAAAACTTATTGACACATTTGTTGAGTTGTGCTAAACTTGTATTGTAGTTGAGTAAAACTCAACAGAAAGGAGATTATAATGCAATATAACTATGATAAATTAAAAGGCAAAATTAAAGAAGTTTTTGATACGCAAGAGAACTTTGCTAATGCAATAAATATATCCTCTACATCAGTTAACTATAAATTAAATAATAAGAAAAATTTTACGCAAAATGAGATATTTAACTCTATAAAAGTATTAAAACTAGGAAAAGAGAGCATTCAGGAATATTTTTTTACTCGCAAAGTTGAGTAAAACTATACAAATAATAAGGCTGAAAAAAATAAGAATCACGATAGACGGAGGTATATATGAAAAAACCTATAAAAAAACTTACAGCTAGTGAAACACTTGAAATATTAAATAATCAATGGGCTTCCATTGAAGATATAATGAAACTTGCATTTATCGGAGAAACAAAAGCAAGGACTATTGGAAATGAGATTTCAAATAAAGTATTGCAAAAAGGGTATACATTACCAAAGGGATTAATTCCTATGGAATTATTAAAAGAATATTTAGGCATTAACATTGCTTATTTAAAAAAAGTTAGTGGGAGGTAATCAAAAATGAAAAGAACTAAAACTAAACTAAATTATAAAAATATATTTAGATTAATTATTTTAGCAGGATGTTTGTGGATAATAGTTCACGATTTATATATGTTATTAATTTATCCTATTATTACTGGTAA
>CAZTTM010000107.1:0-3364 GCA_964616035.1 uncultured Muribaculaceae bacterium | reverse complement strand
TGGAAGAAAGAAAGATAAAGGTTTCACGTGGAACATGGAAGAAAGAAAGATAAAGAATAGAATTGATTTTTTTAGATATATGTTGTATTATTTTATTGATGCAACGATAATATAGGAAATAAGTCAGGGTTGGAAAACAGCAGCTTTAACTATCCCTTATTGTGTGCATCTTTTTTTACAATTAATTTATGAAAATCTAAAAGCAAATTAGTAATTTGCTTTTAGATTTTCTTCGGGACGGTGTGAAATAATGAATTATATGCAAGCTGCGTGTAATCTTGCAGAGAAAGCTATGCAAAATAGCGAAGTGCCTGTGGGGTGTGTAATTGTTGACAAAGGCAAAATCATTGGTTGTGGATATAACAAGAAAGAAACAACAAAAATTGCAATCTGTCATGCGGAAATTATGGCAATTGTTGATGCATGTAAATATAAAAAGGATTGGCGTTTAGATGGCTGCGAAATGTATATTACTTTATCACCATGTATGATGTGTATGGGTGCTATAATTGAGTCTAGGATAGATAAAGTATATTATTTGCTTGATAGCACCTTTTATACGAACAAATGTTTTGCTTTTAACAGTTTTAATAATAATTTGAAATATGATGACATAATTCTAGAAGATAAATATAGCAAATTGTTGAGTGATTTTTTTAAAAATAGGAGAAAATAAATCAAAAATATATAAAAGTGTGTTATAATTATTTTGGAATTGTGTGGTGATTTATGGTGGCGTATTTAGCTTTGTATCGAAAGTATCGTCCTACTTCTTTTGATGAAGTTTTTGGTCAAGATAATATTGTTAAAATTATTCAAAATGCTGTTGTTAGTGGACGAATTTCACATGCTTATTTGTTTTCTGGCCCTCGTGGTACGGGAAAAACAACTACTGCAAAAATACTTGCTAGAATGGTTAATTGTGAATCCTTAGAGAATGGGAATCCATGTGGTAAATGTTCAAGTTGCTTAAACTTTTCAAATTGTGCTGATGTTGTAGAAATAGATGCGGCATCTAATAATGGTGTTGATGAAATTAGAAATTTGCGTGAAAAGGTGAACTTAGTTCCTAGTCAAAGTAAATATAAAATTTATATAATTGATGAAGTTCATATGCTTACTACACAAGCATTTAATGCATTATTAAAAACATTGGAGGAACCTCCTAAACATGTAATTTTTATTTTAGCAACGACGGAACCTAATAAGATTCCCCTTACTATCAGTTCTAGATGTCAAAAATTTCAATTTAATAGAGTTGATGATAATGATATTGTTAAACGTTTAAAACAAATTTCTAATATTGAAAAAATTAGTATTTGTGATGATGCTTTGCATGAGATTGCAAGGGTATCTGATGGCGGAATGAGAGATTCAATTAATTTGTTAGATCAACTTTGTTCATATGATTTAAATAATATTACTATTGATGATGTATATAATGTTTATGGGACGATTTCTTATATGGATATATCTGAATTGTTAACAAATATTAAGAATAATAATGGTGGTTATGTTGTTAATTATATAGAAAAAATAAATAAAGATGGGATTAATTTATCTAAGTTTATTGAAGAAATATTATTATTTTTAAAAGATGTACTTGTTTATAAGAATTGTGGTAATGAATTAGATATTAAAAGTAAGAATGATTGTATTCTTAATATTAATTATATTCTTAATGAAAATGATATATATTATATAATTGATTTGTTGAATGATTTATTATCCAAACTAAAATATAGTGTTCATCCTAGTGTATTGTTAATTGCTAATTTACTTAAATTGTGTGGTAAAATGTCTGAAAGATGTTCTAGTGATACTGAGATAGTTAGCACTAATGAAAAGTTAGATGATGGTAAACAATATGCGGATAAACAAATTAATATTTTAAAAGATGGTAATATGTCTAGTAGTAAACATAAGAAATTGCTTTTACCTCCAGAAGATTATGTTAATGCAATTATCAATAATACATTTGCTACGGCGAGTAGAGATTGTTTAACTTGTTTAATTAATAAGTGGAGTGATGTTTCAGAATATATTTCTGATGCTAGGTATGCTTCAATTTCTAGCTTTTTGACAGATATTGTTCCTAGGGCATCAGGTAATGATTATGCTATTTTTTCTGGCAAATATTCTTCAATTGTTGATGGCATTAATGGTAATTTGCTATTATTTGAGCATTTACTTGAAGATATGCTTAAACGTAAAATTAAGTCAATTGTATTAAGCGATGATATGTGGGAGCAAAAGAAAAAGGAATATGTTAATAATCGTAAAAATGGTTGTCAATATAGTTTGAAAGATTTGCCTGATATTAGTAATGTAAGTTCTGATAAATCAATTAATGATAATATATCTGATGTGTCAGAAAGTAATTCAATAGATAAACTTGTTAATATTGTTGGTGAGGATTTTATAGAATATGTTTAAAAAAGAGAGGATGATTTTATATGGATATGAAAAGAATGATGATGGAAGCACAAAAAATGCAAAAGGAATTATTAAAAATACAAGATGATTTAGCTAAAACGGTGTATGATGGTGAATCTTCTATGGTTAAGGTTAAAGTTAACGGTAATAATGAGGTGTTGTCTGTTATGTTTGACTTAGATGAAGAGTTTGCAAAAGATGATGTTGAGATATTAGAAGATATGGTTGTTGTTGCTATTAATGATGCAATTGGTAAAGCAAAGGCAGATAAAGAAAAAAAGTTAGGTAAGTATGGTAGTGGATTTTCAGGGTTGATGTAATGCATTCTAGTTCTATAAGAAAATTAATTGATTGTTTTAGGGATTTACCTAGTATTGGTGAGAAAAGTGCGGAAAGATTTGTTTATTCTATGCTTAATTTTGAACCTGATAGACTGGAAAATTTTGCTAATTGTATAATTAATGTTAAGAATAATGTCAAGAAATGTAAAAGATGTGGTAATTTTACAGAAAATGATGATGGATTATGTGATATATGTTCTAATACTTTGAGAAATAATTCTGTTATCTTTGTCGTAGAAAAGCCTAAGGATGTTATTTTATTTGAAAAAGTTGGCAATTATGATGGCGTGTATCATGTTCTTAATGGACTTATTTCTCCACTTGAGGGTATTAATCCTGATGATATTAATTTGCAAAGTTTAGTTGATAGAATAAAAAATGGTAGTGTAAAGGAAGTTATTATTGCTTTGAAACCTAGTTTGGAGGGTGAAACAACTACTCAATATATTAGAAAAATAATTGAACAATATAAAGTTAGAGTATCACGTATTGCTACAGGTATTCCTATGGGTACTGATATAGAGTATATTGATCCTATGACTTTAGAGATGGCTTTTGAAGAGAGAAAATATATTTCATAATTTTAT
>CAZTTM010000106.1:0-3384 GCA_964616035.1 uncultured Muribaculaceae bacterium | reverse complement strand
ACCGTGTGTTGAAGATAACTTAACTTCTAATTCTGTAGCTATTTATATGACAGGTGGTACAGTACGTGAAATATATGGTGGAGCTGGAACATCTACTACTTATGGTAATAGATTAGTATCTATCTCTGGAGGTAATGTTTTATATAGTGTATTTGGGGGATCAGATGCTTATGATAGTGGTAGTGAAGGATTACTTACGGGTTCAACATTAGTATATATTGGTGGTACTGCTGTAATTGGCTCTGATGAATTAATAAGTAATAACAGTACTTTATTTAGTGTTGGTAGTGGTAATGTCTTTGGAGCAGGTAATGGACAAGAAGGTGGTTCTTCAGCAGGAATTGTTAGTAATTCACATATTATTATAAATGGTGGAGTAGTTAAAAATTCAGTATATGCTGGTGGAAATCATGGTTCGGTTGGTACTAATACTAGTTCATCTGATACAAGTACGGCTAAAATAGATATATATGATGGAGTAGTTAATAATTCAGTTTTTGGTGCTGGTGAATCATTTGGTGGAGGTACTGTAATATCTGATGGTGGCTCAATGACAGCATATTTAAGAGATAATTATTATACTAATTATTATGAGGTTACGACTACACATACTACAACTACTGTCACAACTACTCGTGATAATACTGGAGATGTGACGTCAGGGCCAACAACAACTGAATCAACAACTGAAGGTACTGTTCCTGCTAATGTATATTTACCAGATGGTAGTATTAATTCAAGTCAATTAACTTGTTCAACTAGTGTAACGGGAGCTGTTCAAGGAGATCCAGTCACTAATACATCTACTAGTAGAAGAAATCAAGGCTCTTGGTGGAATTCAGATTATTATACAACAACTACAGAAACAACAACTACGACAACTACTTGTTATTATGCAGAAACTATTGCTAATACAGGGGATAGTTATGATAGAGATACAGATTATTATAAAATAATAGATAATAAATTTACAAAAGTTACTCCATCATATAAAGTTGAAGATATTACTAATACATATAATCATAATGTATCAATTAATGTCTATGGTGGAGAAGTAGTAGGATCTGTTTATGGTGGCTCTAATACATCTGGAGTATTATATGGTAATGTAGATATTAATTTATATAGTGGCTTAATAAATGGTGTTTATGGTGGTGGTAATGGTGTTAGTGGTGTTGATGAATCAGTTAGTGTATTAGGTAATACAACAATTAAATCAAATACTACTGATGATAATAGTCTACAAGTTAATTCATTATATGGTGGAAGTTCATTAGGACTAGTTAATACAAATGGTAGTACTAATATTACCATTGATGGAGGTACATTTACTAATATATATGGTGGCGGTGAAGGAGATGATTCAACTTCTCCAGTATCTAATGGAAACATTACAGTTACAATTAATGATGGTATCATAACTAATGTTTATGGTGGTAATAATTTAGCGGGTATTCCAAGTGGTGACGTCACAGTTTATATAAAGGGAGGTACGGTAGCCAATGCCTTTGGTGGTGGTTCATCTTCCAGCGTTAATGTTTCAAATATATATCTACAAGATAATGCAAATGTTGGTTATATGTATGGTGGCTCTAATAGTTCTGGTACAGTTACTACTTCTAATGTATATATTGAAGGTGGTACTTGTACAAATATTTATGGTGGCAACAACTCAGGAGGGACAACTATTACTAGTAATGTCACAGCTACAGGAGGTACGGTTACTGAAGTATATGGTGGTGGTAAAGAAGCCATTACTGATGATACAAATGTAACAATTGATGGTGTATCTGTGACAAACGTTTACGGTGGCGGAGAAAAGGCTTCAATAACAAATGAAACAAATATTAATTTGCTATCAGGTACTGTTTCTAATATATATGGTGGTTCAAATGTAAGTGGGGATGTTCCAACTACTAACATTAATACTACTGGAGGTAATTCTGAGTATATATATGGTGGTGGTAAACTAGCTAGTATTGGTAAATCTAATATTGAAATTAATGGTTCAACTTCATCATATGTTTTCGGTGGAGGTGAGCGAGCTAATGTAGATGAAAGCACTAATATAAATATATTAAGTGGTAATATTACTTATTTATTTGGTGGTTCTAACTATGAAGGAACAGTTGGAAGTTCGGTTATTACAACTACAGGTGGTACTATTGATACTGTATATGGTGGTAATAATGCTGGTGGTACAACTAATAATGCGACAATTAATGAAAATGGTGCTACTATTACAACTATCTATGGTGGTGGTGATTCAGCAGAATCTAGTGATTCAGCAATTAATATTAACTCTTGTACAGGTATAATTGATGCTATCTATGGTGGTGGAAAAAGTGCTAGTGTTGATACTACAAGTATTACAATATCAGGATGTACAATTAATAATGTTTATGGTGGTTCTAATATAAGTGGTGATGTTCAAAATACGAAAATTGATGTAGAAAATGGTACTATTACTAATCTATTTGGTGGTGGTAATAATGCCTTAATTACTAATAATACGGAAATACTTATTAATAATGGTACAATTAAAGATTTATTTGGTGGTGGTAATAATGCTGCTGTTAATGGTGATACTAAGATTACTGCTTTAGGAGGCACTATTCAAAATAATGTTTATGGTGGTGGTAATGAAGGTACAGTACAGGGTAATACTAATGTTTTAATTAATGATGTATCTATTAATGGTAGTGCTTATGGAGGAGGTAATGGTTCAACTGCTACAGTATTTGGTAATACAAATATTTCTTTAGGAGGAAATACTATTGTTGGTAGTGATTCATGTGAAACGGCTAGTATGTGTTCAGTATTTGGTGGAGGAAAGGCTGCTTATACAGGAGATGCCTCTACCAATAATTCTAATGCAATTGTTAATATTGCTGGTGCTACTATATATGGAAATGTTTATGGAGGTGCTAATACATCTAGAGTGTATGGTCAAACAAAAGTTGATATAGGAAATGATGTATCTCTAGCTGATAACTTAGAAAGAGGAGATATTAATATTCTTGGAAGTATCTTTGGTGGTGGTGAAGCTAATGCTAGTGGTTCTAGTGTATATGATTACTCTTATATAAGTGTAACTGTTGCTATTGATGTTAATATAAATGCTTTAGGATATGATAACTTTACCATTAATGGTTCAATATTTGGCAGTGGTAATGCATCTAGTACTAGTGGTGTTAGTAATATTAAAATAAGTAATTATGGTACATTTGATAATCCAAAACGTAATATATCTATTCAAAGAACGGATTTATTAGTATTAGATAACTCAGCATTAATATTATCTGGAGCTACTGATAGAACAAATGAATATAGTTCTGTATTATTTACTTTATCTAGAATTGATGAATTAGATATAACTAATAA
>CAZTTM010000105.1:0-3398 GCA_964616035.1 uncultured Muribaculaceae bacterium | reverse complement strand
GTAGATTTTATAAGGGTTTATAACTGAAAAAAACTTAAAACTGTCAAACTCGGGTGTTGTCAACAATAATAAACTTTTGTTATTTAATAAAAAATTAATTGTAATTTAATAAATTCTATGATAAAATGGATTTATATAGAATAGGAGAGATTTATATGGCTTTAAATAAATTTAAGAAAATCTTAGTTGAAGATAATGATAGTGATGAATATTATAATGAGGATGAAACAGATAATTCAACTAATAAGTTTTGTAAAACAGTTTTGTTAGAGCCACGTGCATTTTCGGAAAGTCAACAAATAGCAGATCATTTAAAAAAACATAATCAAGTAGTAGTTAATATGAAAAGAGTTACTACAGACCAAGCTAAACGTATTATTGACTTCTTAAGTGGTACAGTGTATGCTATTGGTGGTGATTTACAGAAGATAGGTAATGGTGTATTTCTTTGTACACCTAAGAATGTAAATGTTGAAGGAGCCATTAGTGATGATGATGATAAAGCTAAGAAAAATAAAACAGATGAATTAGAGTGGTAATTTATGATTATTAGTTGAGGTGAAAGAAATGAAAAGGTTTACTATTGTTGAAAATGGTTATGATGTTAGTGAAGTTAATCGCTTTATTGATATTGTTATTCGTAGATTAGAAAAATTAAATAATGAAAATAATGAATATTATCAAAAAATGACAGAATTAACCAAGCAAATAGAAGAATTAAATAATAAACCTCAACAAACTGAAACAATAAATCCTAATATAGATAGTCTTAATAAAGCAATTTTAGCTGTTCAAGAAACTGCTGATAGAATGAAGTCAGTGGCTAAAGAAGAATCACGTATAATAATTGAAGATGCTAAAAGAAATGCTAATTCAATTGTTCATGAAGCTTTGGTAAAAGCTGAGAAGACAGAGATAGAAACAGAAATGTTAAAGAAGAATATTAATATATATAAGAATAGAATGAAGAATATGCTAACAAGTCAACTAGAAATGATTGATGATATGGATAAAGAAGAAATGGAATAAGAACCTTTTAAATTAATTGGTTTTTATTTTTTTCTTTACTTAGATGAAGAAAGATGATAGAATATATGTCAAAATTATTAACAAGTGGAAGAAATATGGTGATATAAAATGAAACTTAGTTTAGATAATATTAAGAAATTAAACCCTAGACAAATAATGGAACTATTAGTTATAGAAATAGATAAGATATATCAAAATATTGATTATGTAGGTATAAGTAGAGAAAATTATTATAAATTAGTTGAAAATGAAATAGTTAAGTCAAAAAAAGAGTATATTGGTAATATTAGTTATATAGAATATATTCAAGATAAGATTCAACATGAATTAACTAAAAGGGTAATAAAGATATTTACTAATACAGATAATGCTGTACAAGTTATAAGTAATTATTCTAATTTATATTTATGTAGTGATATTACATATAATAGTGCTATTAAGAATTTATATAAGCTTGATAAGTTGTTTGATACATATAATTATATTCCAAGTCCTGATGTTTTAATTAAATTATTAGAAAGTAATCAAATTGTTTTAAATACTATTACTACTGTTTTTAATAAATATAAACATATAATAACTACTGGTAATTTAGAAAAAATCTTTGATAGTAATAATATAATATTATTTTTTGAAGTATATTGTAGTATGAATAATATTGAAATAAAAGAATCTGAGGTAAGGGAAGAATATAGTAGTGAAGTTAGTAATAGTCTTAATACATATTTAAAAGAAATTGGTAAAATACCACTATTGCCAATAGAAGAAGAAAGATATTTAGCAGAAAAAATGCTTAGTGGTGATATGGATGCTAGAAGAAAGTTCATAGAAAGTAATTTAAGATTAGTAGTAGCTATAGCTAAGAAATATACTAATAGGGGGTTAAGTCTTCTTGATTTAATTCAGGAGGGTAATATTGGCTTAATGACAGCTGCTGAAAGATTTGATTTGAAAAGAAATACTAAGTTTTCTACATATGCTACTAGTTGGATTAGACAAGCTATTACTAGGGCTATAACTGATAAGGGTAGATGTATAAGAATACCTAAGAATTTATATTATAAATATGCTACATATCAGAAAACTATTGATGTTTTGGAGAATAAATTACATAGAAAACCTACTATAGAAGAAATTGCTAATGAGATGGGATTATCAATTAATCAAGTAAAGAATATTGGTATATGTCCTGAAGATGCTACTAGTTTAATAAATACTAATGATGAAGGGGAAGAACTTAGTATGGATGAAATAGTTCCATCACAAGATGATAGTCCAGAAGAAATTATATTTAATAAGGATATGAAAAATGTAATAAGAACGTTAATTAATGATAATGTATTAACAGCTAATGAAAAGGTTGTTATAGCACTTCGCTTTGGATTAAATGGTGAAAAGCAATATACATTAACAGAAATAGGTAATATTCTTAATGTTTCTAAAGAGAGAGTTCGTCAAATAGAAGAAAGTGCTTTATTTAAGTTTAGAAGCCCAAGAATGATTAAACAGTTAGAGGCATATATGCAAGATTCTGATAAGACTATGGAATATATTTTAAGTTGTAGAAATAATCATGGTATGAATCGTAATAGGTCAACAAAAACTAAGAAAAAGCATTGACAATAAAATACTTATTTATTATAATTAAATAAAATTAAAGCAAAAGACGAAGACGGTATTATTTAAGTAGTTATAAGAGAGTTAGTAAGATGGTGCGATACTAATTAATGAAAAATAATATAGATCACTTCTAATGTGTTATTTTGAAATTAAGTAGAAATAAACGCATCTCACGTTATGAGATATAGAGTGTATGATGAATTCATAAACTAAGGTGGTACCACGGATGTATATTCGCCCTTAGGTTATGGATTTTTTTTGCTTTAAAGAAGGAGGAATGTATGAAAAATTTTAAAGAACTAGATAAAAGAAATGTCGCTGAAGTAGAAGAATCTATCCTAAACTCTTGGGGTAGTGTTAATGAAATGTATAATAAACAATTAGAACTTAGAAAAGATTCTGAAACATTTGTTTTTTATGATGGTCCTGCTTTTGCTAATGGTTTCCCGGGATTACATCATATGGTAAGTAAAAACTTAAAAGATACTATTACTAAATATCATGTTATGAATGGAAAGAAAGTAATAAGAAAAATTGGTTGGGATACTCATGGACTTCCTATTGAAAATCATGTTGAGAAGAAATTGGGGATCTCATCTAAAAAAGATATAGAGAAACTAGGTGTGGAAAAGTTTAATCAAGAATGTCGTAATAGTGTTCGTGATAATGAAGATGCTTTTACTAGACTAACTAGTAAGATGGGACAATTTTTTGATGTAGAACATCCTTATTTAACATATAAGAATGAG
>CAZTTM010000104.1:0-3572 GCA_964616035.1 uncultured Muribaculaceae bacterium | reverse complement strand
CCTGAATATACCCTAATTTTGGTATTTTCAATATTACTTTACCAGTTATGTTATCATTAGTAATTAAAGCATCATCAGCAATATTATTATTATCTCCTTGTGTCTTATAATAATATTTATTTTCAACATCATCATAATACTTTTCAACAATTCTATGTGTAATTGAAATACCATTAAATCTTTGATCAGGAGTTAAAAAAGTAATAATATCACCAACAGCTAATTTATCATCGCTAACTTTCTTAGTAACCACAATATCCTTAACTTGAATAGTTGGAAGCATACTTCCTGTTAATACCACATAAGCATTAAACTTTGGCTGAGTATAATCACCTTTAGCTTCTCTCAACTTAATATCAGCAACATAAACTAACAAAGTAGCACCAACCAATATTAAAAATATAAAAATAGCATAAGATAAAACATTTACAATAAATCTAAAAGGATTCTCTTTCCTTTTTTCAAAACGAACTCTATAATGCTTAACATTAAATCTCAAATCATTATTATTAGTTTCTTCATAAGACATGTCCATAACAACACTCCTTTATCATACAATAAACATTATAACCTAAATGAAATGATAATACAAGTTAATTAAAAAACATTTTTATATTTTCACAACACTATAAAAAATAAAATTATGTAAAATAACCGTAAAATTAATTGACAAATATATATATATATAATTTAAAATAGAAAGGATAAAAGACTTTCTAAATCAAAAACATAATAAATAATAAAAGGAGGAAAAATATTATGGATGGATTTACAGGAATAAATGAAGGAGCAATACATGCAGAGATTAAGGCGTATCAGCATGCAGTTGATGAAGCAGAATACTATTTATCTACAGCAATGAAAAACTTCATGGGAACGCTTAAAACAAAATGGGCATCTCCAGAAGCCGCCGAAAAAAGTTCTAAATGGATTGCAACAGCAGAACAAAATAACGCAAATTTACATAACGATGCAGCTGTAACTGTAGACAAAGTAGAAGACGTAGCAACAAATATTGCAAATGCAGTTGGAGGAACATATACCAGAATGTGTCGAGATATGCAAATGAACGCCGCAAAAGATACATGGGAAATAGCTGTCACACCATGTTCTGAAGAAATAAATGGAAGCATTGCCATGGATGTAGAATCAGTAAGAGTAATCTTAACAACTTTCAATGAAGAAATGACTAATGCAATCTCAAAGATTGAAGCAATACCAACTTCCCTAAGTGTATATGATGCAAATGGTAATATTAAAGCAAGTTTTTCAAATAAAGTAAATGAAATAAAAGAAAGCATTAAAGAAGCAACAACCACAATAAATACAGAGATTGACGAAAGTATCAACAACTTCATGACAAACATCAAACAAGCAGCAGATGCTGCAGCATCAAATATAACATCAACAAGTGTAAACTAAAAATAAGTAAAAAATAATTTTAGATAAAACCCTAAAATTATTTTTTTTACTCTAAGAAAGCATTAATAATATAATTTATATATTATTAATCTCTTTTTTTATTAACAATAACATCCTTAATATACTTTATAAACTCATCTATAGATAAAGAAGTTGTTTCTTCACTACCAAACTTACGATAACTAACAGTATTATTATCTCTTTCTACATTACCTAAAATTAAAGTATAAGGTATCTTCTTAGTTTGTGATTCACGAATCTTATAACTAAGTTTTTCATTTCTAGCATCTAAATTAACTCTAATACCATTATCTAATAATAACTTCTCTATATCTTTGGCATAATCTAAATGATAATCATTATTAACAGGAATAACATTTACTTGAATAGGACTTAACCAAGTAGGTAAAGCACCTTTAGTCTCCTCTAAAATAAATGCTGTAAACCTATCAAAAGTACCAAATATAGCACGATGTAATACAACAGGAACTTGCTTAGAACCATCACTATCTACATAAGAAAGATTAAATCTTCTAGGTAATAAGAAATCAAGTTGACAAGTAGATAAAGTAACTTCAGGACCCACAGCAGGTTTAACTTCTACATCCAATTTAGGCCCATAGAAGGCAGCTTCTCCAATAGCTTCAGTATATTCACATCCAAGATCATTTAAAACATCACGAAGCCTATTTTCAGCTACATTCCACATTTCATCATCATCAAAATATTTCTCTTTATCATTTTTATCACGTAATGATAATCTAAACTTATAATTCTTAATACCAAAATCATTATAAACATCAAGTATTAAAGAAACAACCTTCTTAAACTCATCCCCAATTTGATCAGGTCTAACAAATAAATGAGCATCATTTTGACACATACATCTAACTCTCTCTAATCCCTTAACAGCACCGCTAGCCTCATATCTAAAATCAGTAGCAAATTCACCAATTCTAATAGGTAATTCACGATATGAATGAATAGTATTACCATATATAAGCATATGATGTGGACAATTCATTGGTCTTAAAACAAATTCCTCATCATCAACTTTCATAGAAGGAAACATATTTTCTTTATAATGATCCCAATGCCCACTAGTTTTATATAAATCAACAGTACCTACACATGGAGTATATACATGTAAATATCCCATCTTTTGTTCTTTATCATATATATAATTCTCTAATTGCTTTCTAACTAAAGCACCATTAGGAAGCCACAAAGGCATCCCCTTACCTACTAAATCATGAACCATAAATATATCTAAATCTTTACCAATCTTACGATGATCTCTTAACTTTAAATCTTCAAGTTCATTCAAATAGTTCTGTAAATCTTCTTCATTATAGAAACATACTCCATATATTCTTTGAAGCATCTTATTCTTAGAGTCCCCTTTATAATAAGCACCGCTAAACTTAATTAACTTAAAATACTTCATTATTTTAGTACTTTCTACATGAGGTCCTCTACATAAATCAACAAAATCCCCTTGCTGATAAGCACTAATAACCTCATCAGAATCCATTCTCTCAATCAAATCTATCTTATAAGGATCATCTTTAAACATATCCAAAGCTTCACTTCTAGATAATTCTAATCTTTTAATTAATTTATTATCCTTACTAATCTTTTTCATCTCTTTTTCTATCTTAATAAGAACTTCATCAGTAATAACATTATCTCCTAAATCAATATCATAGTAAAACCCTTCTTCAATAACTGGCCCAACCCAAAACTTAGCCTCAGGATATAAATGCTTAACAGCATGAGCCAATAAATGAGCACAACTATGATTTAAAACGTTTAACTTTTCATCTTCTTTAATATTTATCATTATTTATCATCCTTTCTATATTTATAAACTACTAATTTTTTCAAATACTTTGAATCATCTTTATCATGTGAAGAAAAATCATAAAAATCAAAATCATAATTCCAAAATTTATTTATACATAGCTTTCTTAAATTATCATGAGAAATCATATCACCATAAAAACCAATTGTTTCTATAGAAGCATTATCAACAATATCTTTACAAATATTATCATCTAAATTAATAACACTATCTGTTAAAGCTAAATAAATAACTATTAAATCAGCCATAACTTCTTTTTTAAAGTCAGAACAATTTAAAAAATTAT
>CAZTTM010000103.1:0-3632 GCA_964616035.1 uncultured Muribaculaceae bacterium | reverse complement strand
CAGACGATCATATCCCAACTCATGTCTATCTATTCCTAACATTTGATAGGAGAGTAGAATCTAACAAGAAGGGTAGATGGTCTGACAATAAGACAACAACTGGTAACATCTGTTTAGCCTCATACTCTTTAACTAAAACATCAAGACAATTAGTTGTCACAATCAATCCTTTATACAAAGAAATCTCTGCTACTGTTAAACGTAATTCTAAAATCAGAGGACTTAATCCACATATCAAACTCTTTAATCAGAGACTTTCTTTGCTTTCTTGTAACTCTTAGTGTCCCACCACTTAAAACTAGACTTACGAGAGAATCTAAAGATGTAGTTTCTATCCTTAATCTTACCATGTCGTGTATGAGTTTCTGTTGTAGTTAAAGACAATCCAGAGAAGCAATCTCTCAATCTTAATGTCAATCTTTCAATTAGAGCTTTTAGCTGATGTCTATTAGGATTACCCAAAGTACTCATCAGTTCTTCTTCACTAAATGTAGCTAAACCAGTGCTTCTCCAAGTAGCAATCTCTAAATACATAATCTTTGCTTGAACAGACTTTAGAGCTCTAAACTCTTTCATCTTAACATAAGTATAACCTCCTTCCTTTTTCTGTTGAAACATCTCTCTATTGTCTTGCCACAACTTAATTCTCATACCATCAAACTGTTTCTTCATAGGATCAGCATAATCAACTTGAAACACATCAAACATACTCTTAAAATCTAAATCAGTCATGTGTAGTTTATCAATCAATGATTGAGCAATCTCACAAGCTTGACTTTTAGTAACTCTTGTCGTATTATCTTGACGGATTAGTTCTCTAACAGCAGAGTCAGTAAGAGATATATCAGTCAAACCATAACTAAACAGACTGTATATCCCAAACAATAAGTTCATCTCATACACACTGAGATGGCTCATCTGAACAAACACTAAACTGTGATCAATAGCAACATATTTACAAATCTCTCTGACATTCTTGTCGTTTAAGTTAAAACTTACTAACATTACATACCTTTAAATAGATTATGTTTTTATTTACAAAAACATAAAGAATTATATTATATATAACCTTAAACGAACCTAAAAATGTAAAGAAAAAAATAAGAGTTTCCTTAACCGAACCTTAAATTCTTGACCTACGATTACTCTATCATCATTTTACTCCCTCCATTAGCAGCTTACAGAGTGTTCTAAATTATATTTATATAATTTATATTTATATAATTGGACGACTATGATGAAAAATGGAAGCATAAGGAGGAAATCTCATAATTTTGTGAGAGGGTATAAATGTCCCCAATCGATGACTCTCAATCTCACTCCCCCCGAGTGAGACAGAAAAAAGAATTCTTAAGTATGGTGGCTATTAAGCCTATTTCCCAATAAGGAGGTAAACAATAATGGGAAATCTACTTGAAGCAGCTAAAGTGGCGATCGGCAGCGGTAGTACGCAAGTGAGAGCTGGCTCTTTTGAGCCAGCGGTAGCTCCAGAGCCCGTTCATGTGAACGGACTTACTGGTAGCAGTACTCAATGGCGCGTTATAAGTGCTGATGGGACTAAGACTCCCATCACAGGACTGTATAATGTTCCTAACGAACTGACCGGTGTTGATGGAAGCAAGTTTACACCAACGCTTCAAGAGCTTGCAAAAGCTCTGAAGGTAGCAGGGCGTAAACTGGCAGACGAAGCTGGTATTACTGGCACAGTAGCTGTACAGTGTTACAGCTACTAGTTTGCTAGTGTTAGAAGCAGCAGTGGGAATAGTCACAATATGGATATTCCTGCAATATATTGCAGCGGATAAAGCAGAGGGTAAGTTTACAAAACGCTTTATCCAAAGCAATATGAAAAAGGTGGACCAAGCCTTTGAAAGTGATTCATAAATTTGGTGGAGAAGGAAAACTCCTAAAAACCTAGAGTGGATCAGCTAACAGCAACGACTGTTGTAGAGCGAGTTGAAAGCCCAACAGACACCACTCTCTTATATCTATATAAATTAATATCTTATATGGATATATGCTAGTCTAGATGACTAGCGCGACCAGCAAGTCGTTAAACTGTATCGTGAGTGCATATACTCTGCCAGTATATCTCTCACTTTGTGTTTGGGAAGTCCTTTCCTAAACAATCGTGTCGGTTAAGAATTTGGGTGACAATAGTCACAATGACTGTAGGAGGTCAATATGAGTTCAACTAACATTTCTATCAACAACAACAGCAGCACTGTCACAAGTAATATACAAAACTTGATAGCACACTATGCTATCAAGCATAAAATGGCATATCCTAAATTACCGTTTCAGTTGTGCATCAATGCACAAGAGGTAAAAAGTGCAATCCATAACGCTATCAATAATGGCGAAGTGGAGCTATCGATAGATAGTAATGGCTATGTGCAGTATAGATATACTGATGGAAGATTAGGACATGATAAAGACTTTACTTGGTATCTGACACCGATTAAAGTATCAAAGAACGGCATACAGTATGATGGAGATGGAGAGAGGATAGATAATATCCTAATATTTGATTACATCATACCTAATAGACTAGGTGTAAGTAATGAAGTATTAGATTGTATTAGAAAGCTAAATAGTACACCACATAAATTGTGGAAGGGAGTGCTAAAATATGATAGAAAGCCTAAAGAGACTATAAATGATCCAAAAGGACTCGATATATTCAATCAAGAGTCCAAATGGGCTAGAATCGTAGTGGGAGATAATGATGACACATTCTACCTACCTCATCAGTTAGATAAAAGAGGTAGAGTATATCCTCTATCATATCCTATCACATATCAAGGTGACGAATGGATTAAAGCTAGCAATATGCTAGATCTACCAGAGATAACATTGACACAAAATGGATGGAAAGCTCTTAAACATGATGTAGCTAACCATTATGGGCTTGATAAAGAGAGCTATGATGTAAAAGAGAAGTTTGCAGATAATCTAGTGAATGCTGATAGGAATAAGGCTGATAAGCCTATCCTATTCGATAGAGCAGTAGAGTTCTATAATAAAGCATTATCTAGTGGTAAGACTGATTTCAGTGTATGTATTGATGCTACAGCATCAGGATTACAGATATTGAGCATATTAGCCAATTGTGCTGAAACAGCTCAATACACTAACCTAACTGATCCATCGCGATGCTATGACATATATGCTAAAGCAGCAGAGAAAGTAATAGAGCATTGTGGATTTGATAAAAACAATAAAGCTCTATTAAAAGAGATTCGTAAGGTTGTGAAGAAACCTGTTATGACTGGCACATACAATAGTGAAGCACAGTCTCGAATAGCAGCAGATACATTGAATAGTATAGGATGGAAGATCACAAAAGATGAAATGCTATCAATATGTGAATCTAGTAAGGCTGTAGGTAATATTAAAGCACATATGAAAGAGTGCTTTAGACGATATGGACAGTTAAGTGATATCAAAGATAAAACCATCATTCGCTATATGATGCCAGATGGATTCATCTGTGAACTACCAATAATATCTAAATCTCGTCAATACTTCAAAGACGATGTATTAGGCTTTGGCTGTATGGTTAAGTTCGATATTAGACAATATAACTTCTTGGATGGATGGAGAAGCTTCTTGCCTAATATGATACACTC
>CAZTTM010000102.1:0-3677 GCA_964616035.1 uncultured Muribaculaceae bacterium | reverse complement strand
AAGATTATATGATTAAAGGTTATGCAGTTAATCAAAAAAGATTAGAATATCTTGAAAAAACAATTAAATTAATAGATATTGCAAATAGAATCGATGAAAAATTAGAAGCTAATGATGCTAAAGAAATCTTGAAAGTAATAGGAAATTATTCAAAAGCACTTGATCTTTTAGATGATTATGATCATAAAAAAATATCAAAACCTAAAGGTAATAATAGTAAAAAGCAAATAAAATATGAAGATTGTTTAAATATAATTAATAAACTTAGATTTAACAATGAAAGTGATATTTTTGCTATTGAAAGAGATAAAGGATTAGAAGCAATAATTGGAAATATTTATCAAACATATGATAGTAATGATGTTTATAAGAGTATAGAAGAAAAAGCCTCAAATTTCTTATATATGATTGTTAAAAATCATGTTTTCGTAGATGGTAATAAAAGAATTGCGGCAACATTGTTTATCTATTTCTTAAATTATTATGATATTTTATATAAAGATAATAAACAAATTATTGATAATAATACCTTAACTGCATTAACTTTACTTATTGCAGAATCAAATCCAAAAGAAAAAGAAATTATAATTGATTTAGTTATGAATTTTTTAACTTAAAAGAAAGAATATGACAAAATCATTAAAAATTTCATTGTAATTGATAAAAAATAATATTTATTATTGTTTTTTTTATGTTATAATGAATATAGTTATGGAGTGATTAGATGAAGAAATATATATATATGATAACAATTATACTAACAATGTTTATTGGTGTTGATGTGGTTTGGGCGTTAGACTATAAGAATATGAATGCAAAAATGGAAGAAGCCATTGTAAATAATGAGTGGAAACTTTCAACAGAAATATCTGCTGATGATGGATCTTATTATGGAATCAAAGTTTTAGTTGGAAATATAAATTCTGACTCAGAACTTAAAGAAATTTATAATGATGTTGGAAAGATAAAATTAGGTTCTATAACTGTAAGTGCTTGTGATGATTCTACTAATTGTTCCGCTGGTTCAGATGCATATATAAGATTTGGATTGCAAAAAGCAGATTCTGATGGAAACATATATTTGTATGCTTCTGGTATAAGTGATGGAACTTATAAAAAAATGGAAAACGCAAAATATTTTTTTACTACTGCAATAACAAATGGTGAATGGATTAAGGGAGAAAGTAAAAGTACAAATGTAATTGAAAACAATGTGGCAGTTGATGATAATAGAGATTATACACTCGGCGGCTATGAAAATCCATTTGTTATAAATGGATCAGGCTCTTTTACAATAACATATCCAAGTTATAAATATTATTTTAAAATAATTGCTCCAGATGGAAAAAAATATGGTAGGTATAAAGTAGATCCTTCTTCAATAGGCAATGAAATTTCTACTCATATTGTAGGTAATAACTATAGTCAAACCGAAACCTGTGCTGATGATAAAGAAGGAATGATAGTTTTCTATAGTGGAGAAACATATTATATTGAATTAAGTAATCAGAACCAATTAATGAATGAAACTATTATGTTTACTTATATTGATGATGATAAGAGTAATATGTGCGGTGGTGAAATAGCTAAAGATCCATCTAAAAATAATGATACTGAGGACAAAGATGATAATTATCCTATTACTAGTGGAGAAACAATTAAATTAATTAAACAAATATATAATATTATTAAAATAATAATACCGGTTTTAATAATTGGATTAAGTATTGTTGATTTTTTAAAAGTAATACTTATATCTGACGATAAAAATTATAAATCCGCTTGGGATAAGTTTACAAAAAGATTGATAATTGGTGTAATATTTTTTCTTGTACCATTATTAGTAAGTTTCTTGCTTAACATTAGCGGTATGGATATAGGCGAACAATCATTCTTAGAAATATTTAAATAAAAAGCTTAAAAGTAATAATTAATATATTTATTATTGCTTTTTTTTATGTTATAATGTATTTGTGGATTTGTACAAAAAAGAAAATGGTGGTTAATTATGGAAGAAAGCGTTTTTTTTGACGGAGTTAGGGGACTATTTTCAGTTCTTGATAGAGGTATTTATGGTATTGTTACTATTTTATATAATATAATAGAAACGTTAGCAAGAACGGAAATTATTAAAGCAGATGCAATAAGTGGATTTACTAACAAAATATATGCATTGATTGCTATATTTATGATATTTAAAATATCATTCTCATTAATAAATTATTTAGTTAATCCAGATATGATTGCGGACAAAGCAAAAGGCGGAGGAGTATTAATAAAAAATATATTAATCACTTTTATTTTAGTAATATTTGTTCCATTTGGATTTAATATGCTATATCAATTACAAAATGCTATTTTAAGTGATAGAATAATTGAAAAATTTGTTTATAATACAGAATCTACTGAATCAGGAACGCTAGGAATTCTTATGAATGAAAATTGCGACGAAAAAGCAACAACATCAAATATAGCTGATTATATAAGTTTAGTTGCGTTTAAGACATTTTTTCAAATAGATGAACAAAGTTTAACAGATTATCCTGATGATTTTGAAGAAATAAGAGATGAGTATTGTCGTGCAGATGTTAGTGAAGGGGTTGGTACTGCTAGTGTAAGTAATTTATTGCGCAATAACAAAGTTTATAGTGCTCCTCATGGAATTTCTGTAAGTCATTACTATGTTGTTAGCTATACATTCTTTATTTCAACTGTAGTAGGTATTGTTTTAGCTGCTGTGTTCTTAGGATTTTGTTTTGATATAGCTCTTCGTAGTATCAAACTTCAATTTCTAGAAATATTGGCTCCAATTCCAATTGTTTCCTATATTGATCCAGACAAATCAAAGAATGGAATGTTTAGTAAATGGCTGAAAGAAGTAGGTACTACTTGGCTTAGTTTATTTATGAGACTTATTTCTTATCATTTTGCTATTTACTTTATATCACTTGTGTCTGATATTGAGTGGGATGAGAATAGTATATGGATTAATTTACTAATGATTATCGGTATATTGATGTTTGCTAAACAATTGCCAAAATTATTAGAAAATATTATGGGAATAAAAGCATCAGGAAGTTTCAATTTAAATCCATTGAAAAAAATAAATGATAATGCTGTAGGAGGTAAATTAATTACTGGAGCAGCTATTGGTGGAGCAGGATTAGCTGTTGGTGGTGTAACTCAATCAGCAGCAAATATGTATGCATTTGGTAGAGATAAAAGGGCACTTGCTAAAGCAATAAGTTCTGAAACAGACCTTGATAAAAGAGCAAAATTACAAGCACAATATGATAAGATGGGAGTAGGAAGATTTCTACAAACATCATCTGGCGGATTTGTTGGTGGAGCACGTAGAGGCGCTGTTTCCGGATATAAAACTGGTCAAAAAAATAGTGCCAATGTATTAAAAAATGTAAAAGGTGATTTAAGATCTGGTAATACGGCACGTAATAATCGTTCATCAATAAGAAACTTTAATCAAGAGTTGAAGCGTCAAAACGATAGGGGAATTATTAATGATGCTACATATAGTGAACAAAAATATGATTGGTTTGAAAGAAATGTAACTGAAAACATTGACAAAACAACGGGCGTAAAAAATGAATATGGTGGTTATGGATATTATGATAAACAAATATCTAAATTAAAACGCGACATAGAAAATAATCAACAAC
>CAZTTM010000101.1:0-3694 GCA_964616035.1 uncultured Muribaculaceae bacterium | reverse complement strand
TAACGAAAAGAATGTAAATGATAAACTAGACTTCGTTGTTAGTAAAGTAGTTAATAATGTTGGAGTTAACCTTAATACTGCAAGTGGCTTTATTCTAAAATATATCTCTGGTCTTACTAAAACAGTAATAAATAATATCATAACTTATCGTGAAGAACATGGCAAGTATAATAATCGTGAAGATTTAAAGAAAGTTAAAGGAGTATCTGACAAAGTTTATGAACAATCTATAGGTTTCTTAAGAATAGTTGATGGCACTAACCAACTAGATAAAACACCAATTCATCCAGAAAGCTATGATATTACCATAAAATTATTAAGTGATTTAGATTGTAATATCTCTGATATAGGTAGTCAAAAATTAATAGACAAATTAGATAAATTTAATATTGAAGAATATGCAGTTAAAAATAATATTGATAAGTATACTATTGAAGATATTACAAAATGTTTACAACAGCCAAATCGTGATTATCGTGATGACTATCCAAAACCAATATTAAAAAGTGATATTCTAAAATTGGAAGATTTAACTATTGGTATGCAATTAGAAGGAACAGTTAGAAATGTTGTTGACTTTGGAGCATTCGTGGACATTGGCTTAAAAAATGATGGCCTTGTACATATATCAAAATTAACAGATAAATATATAAAACACCCAACTGATGTTGTTAATGTTGGTGATATAGTAACCGTCTATGTAGATGATATATATAAAGATAAAAATAAAGTAAGTTTAACAATGATAAAACCAAATATTAGTCCAAACAACTAATATTTTTAAGTTATAAAATGTTTCTTAAATTATATATAAGCAAGTAAAATAAGCATAGCAAGTAAAAAGGCAAGCATTTAAAAGACAAATAAAAGCAAGGAGCAAACCCTTGCTTTTATGCATTTATCATACATTATTTTTTAATAGTAGCAGTTATTTTTTTAATATTACGATACAACTTATAGGCTACAACATACATATAATAATCAAACTTTTTAAGAGGTAAATCAAATTCACCAATATATTCAATTACATTACCATGAAACCCTCTCTTAAATTCATATACACCATAATTTTCGCTACCAGGAGTAAAATTACCACTTATCCCACCAAAGTCATATAAAGGCAATTTCTTTTCTTTAGCAAGCTTAATCATCTCCATTTGCATCTTATACTGGGCCATTAATGACATATATTCTCTGTATGTCCCTCCATAAACGTAGTTTAAACGGTCGTTATCATATATAAAAACCCCAGCACTTATTGGTATCTTTTCTCTAGTATCTTGCTTTATTACATCATATAGTTTATCACCAGTAAATTTTTCTAAATATTTATCTCTATCTAAATAAATTATTGCAAGTAGACTCCTATCACCAAGATAAGTATTTAAATTTTTATAATAATCAAGAGATCTATCAAAATGATTTTGTCTAATTGCCGTACTTTCCATAATATCTTTAAAGTCAGACAAATCATCATTATTTAATATTTTAAGTTCTAACGGATAATTCTCTGCTTTTCTTATACATCTACGACATCTTTGGTCCATATTTTTAATAATATCATCCATACTAATAGTAATATCTAAACAATAACTCCACCTAAATTGAATCTCAGCAGAATATCCAGTAGTAAAACCATGATGTTTATACCCTAATTTACATAAATTATTAAGTATATCATCATTTTTTAATTCTCCAACAACATTGCCAGCATTATCATGCTTTTGATATTCTATAAATGGATCAATTTTTAGAAAAATACCTCCTCTTTGTAATAAAAAGTACTTTATATTTTCCGTAAAGAAACTAAGTAATTTATTATTGTTATAATCCATTAAAACCCCTCTAGGAGCATAGTATAAATATTTATTTAAAAAGACTTTTTTCCCCAATATAAGCGAAACTGCTATTATTTTATTATTTTTCTTTACACCAACAAAATAATATTTCCAACCATTGAGTTCTTTAATTTTTGCCCAAGCAACACTTTGATAAAAACAATTACCACGAATATCATCACAAGCCTTTTCAAATTCTTTCTCTGATAATTCAACAAATTTCATAACATCACCATCTTCTAATAAAATTATTATTATATTATTAACACACATATACATTAATATTAGTATAGCAAATTTTCTAATTAATACAAGAGATATACTACCCAAATACATAATTTTTTGTCAAATTGTTATTATATAAAAAATCATTTTGTTATGTATAATACAGGCAAAATGATTTAAATTATCACAATAGTTTTTATAAATACTTCTTAAGTTCTTCAATACTATTTTCTTGCATTTTAATAAATTTATTAACTATATTCAAAACCTCTTTATCTATATCTTTATTGTTATATATTTTTCTTCCCTCAATAATCCCCATATCAGTCCCCTGAATTAAAAGTTCAGCAATCTTTGAATTACTATGATTGGTAAGTGTTTTCATTTCTACACCATACCAAGTCATTAATTTAGTCATAGTACTTGTTTCATGAGGATTATCCTCACTATTATATTTTTTATAAATAGACTTAATATTTTCTAAAATATTTTTGTATTTATTGCACTGTTTCTCTAACAATTCCTTAAAACTAATATCTTCTACTTTTCCCAAAACAAAAGAAATAGCATCAATCCCCATACTAGCACCCTTGCTTATTTCATCAAGTGCATTTATATTTTCATTCATAATAATTTCCTTCCTTTCATAAGACAATTATATCTTCACTTGTTATTATAAACAGCCAAATTAAATTTATACCAAATTATTACATAAAATATTATTAAATTACATAGACTAAAAATGAAAGGAATATATTTATGAAATTAAGTAAAAAAATATTATATATAATAACGCCTCTAATTGGAGGAAGTATAGTAGGATTAATTATAAATAAGTCTATAGATTATAACTATCTAGTTAATTCACCATTATCACCACCATCATATTTATTTCCAGTTGTATGGAGTATATTATATACATTAACTGGTATAGCATATTACATATACAGAAAGAATAATAATGATGATTATCTAACTATAAAACTATATTATATTCAACTAATATTCAACTATTTATGGTCTATAATATTCTTTATATTGAAATTACGTATTTTAGCAGTTATATGGATAATTATGTTAACTATAATAATAGTATATTTAATGATAAGATTCTATAAAGAAGAAAGAATAAGTTTCTATTTATTTATTCCATATATATTATGGGTATTATTTGCTACATACTTAAACATAGGAGTAGTAATATTAAATTAGATATATATAACTATTTAAACTTCAAGAAGTAGCATAAATGTGCTGCTTTTTCATAAAACATGTATAATAAATAATTAAAATAAGAAAGATATAGAAACGATAATTAAATAAAATAGAATTATTAATAAAAAACTTAAAATTTACAAAAAGTTAAAAAAACATTCACAAGATAACAATAATTGGTTGACAATGCAATTAAAATATAGTAATATTTATATTGCAAGTGATTTGCAGATGTAGTTTAATGGTAGAACTTCAGCCTTCCAAGCTGACCACGGGAGTTCGATTCTCCTCATCTGCTCCATAGTGAAATCTGCTCGAACTTTTCGAGTTTTAATAAATAACTAATCCAATATTGGATTAGTTTTTTGTTATTTAGAAAACTATCCTACTTAAAAAAGAAAGGATGGAAACTATGG
>CAZTTM010000100.1:0-3719 GCA_964616035.1 uncultured Muribaculaceae bacterium | reverse complement strand
TAAATATCCCCCACCATTATCTCTAACATCAATAATTAAACCATCAATATCTTCTTCTTCTAAATCTTTTAAACTAGACTCAAACTGTTTATTAGCAACCGAAGTAAATACAGAAATAGATATATAACCAATTTTTTTATTATTTATACTAAAAGTATTACTATTAACAACCGGTACTTCTATCTTATCTCTCTTAATTGTAATATCTTGCTCAACACCATCTCTAACTACTGTTAAAACAACACTACTATTATTACTAGACTTAACATAATTAGCTAAATCTTCTTGATTCTTATCCAAATAACTAACCCCATCAACTTTAGTAATAATATCTCCCTCTTGTAAACCAGCCTTAGCAGCCGGCATATTATTATAAACTTTATTAACAATTATTTTACTATCACTATAATATATTGTTGCACCAATACCCTCATAAGTACCTACAACATTCTCATCAAAAGATATCGTACTATCTAAATCACTATAATTAGTATAAACATCCCCAATGCTAGATAACATTCCCTCAATAGCATCATCAATCATCTTATCTTTATCAATATCCATATAATAATTATTAACAACTTTATCATATACACTTACTAATTTTTTCAAATCACTATTAAGTAAAATAAAATTCTTTCCTCCACTTAATGTAAAAATAAGCAAAAAGCAAAATACCATGCCCATAACTATACCAATAATCATATACCTAGATACTTCTTTAGCAGTATAACTATCCTTTACTTGATCATCCCTAAAAAACTTATATATCTTACTATTTTTATATTTCTCATGCCTAATCTTTTTCTTTTCTTCTTTAATTTTCTTCTTTTCTTCCCTAATAATCTTTTCAGCCTTAGAAATAACACTATTTTTTTTGCTATTTTTCTTCTTAAAAAGCATTAATAATCATCTCCTAAATACTATATAAAATATATCATAAATAACTATAATAAACAATTAATATCTTAAACTTTACATAATAATTTATCTAATACACATACTATATTTGGTGAATTATATGAATAAACTAATTAATAAACTTAAAAAAGATACTAATAATCTATCTGATATAGTATATCGTTATAAAAACATAAATAATACTAAAATATGTATAATTTATTCTGACTCACTATCATCATCAGATAAAATTAGTGATTTTATTATTGAAAGTCTAGATAATATAGAATTAAGACACAAAAAAGAAAAACTCTATAACACTATTAAAAATGATATAGAAAACTTCAAAATAATAGAATTAAATACATACAAAGACATGTGCTATTACATTAACTCTGGATTCACTATTATATTATTTGAAGACTACAAAATATTAGCACTAGAAACAAAGAAAAATCTATCACGAAGCATAACAAATCCTCAAACGGAAAATAGTTATCGTGGTCCAATGGATTGTTTTATTGAAGAAATACAAACAAACATTGGGCTAATTAAAAGAAGAATAAAAGATAATAATCTATGGATGAAAGAATATAAACTAGGTACATATACCCAAACCAAAACAAATCTAATTTATATAAATAATTTAGTAGAAGAAACATTTATAAATCAAATAGATTCAAAATTAAAAAAAATAAATATTAAAGGAATAGTTACCATTGGTAATATTAAAAACCTTATTCAAAAAGAGAATAAAACAGCCTTACCTACTATAATAACAACAGAACGACCTGACTTAGTTGCAACAGCCCTATTAAAAGGAAAAGTAGTTATTATGTGTGACAATGACCCATTTGCTCTTATCTTACCAACAACTCTAAATGACTTTTTTATAACAACCGAAGACAACTTTAATAAAAGCATTAATATTACATTTACAAGAATAATTAGATACTTATCTTTCTTTATATCATTACTAACCCCTGCACTATATATTGCAATTACAACATACAACCAAGAAATCATTCCAACAACACTTATGATAAGTATAGCATCTCAAAGAGAAAGTGTTCCATTCTCTGCCTTTGTAGAAGCCGCTATAATGATACTAGCCTTTGAAATATTAAGAGAAAGTGATTTAAAAATACCAAGCTTTGCCTCAAGTGCAATATCCATAGTAGGAGCACTTATTCTAGGAGAAGCAGCCGTTAATGCTGGAATTGTCTCTCCAATAATGATAATCGTAATAGCCATAACCGCAATCTCATCATTAACTTTTACCGAACCAGAAATGATAAATGCTCTTAGATGGTATCGCCTCCTATTTATGATATCATCAACTATTCTAGGAATCTATGGAACGGTATTTATGTTTATACTATTTATCATTAGACTATCAAGCATTAATTCATTCACCGAACCATATCTAACGCCTTTTGCTCCTACCAACATTCAAAAACTAAAAAATAGTATCATTAAATGCCCAATAAAGAATAAGGAGATATATAGTGAAAAAAATTAATATAAAAATAATTATTATCTTACTCATATTAGTACCATTAACAGGATGCTATAATTATCAAGAATTAAATAACTTATCAATAGTAACTGGAACATCAATAGAAAAAGAAAATAATAAATATAAAATAACAATTCAAGTAATAAATCCTAAAAAAAGTGATGATGCAATAAGTTCTAATCAACCAACATTTATAACATATAGTCAAACAGGTGAAACACTCCAAGAAGCATACCGAAAAATAATTCTAGCATCATCACGAAGAATATACGGAAGTCATATAAATATTCTAATAATATCCGAAGAAATAGCCAAAAATAATATTGATGAAACCATTGATTTCATATTTAGAAATGCCGAAATACGCAAAGAATTTTATGTTTTATTAAGTAAAAATCCCACAAAAATACTAGAACTCAATACCCCCATTACCAACATATCATCTAATAATATCAAAGATACCCTAACAGCAGATGCAATTCACCTAGCAACATCAAAAAAAATAACCTACAATCAAATGATGAATATGTACTTAAATCCCAACTTAGAAATAGTCCTACCAACCATTGAACTAACAAGTGAAGATACAATCGGTGGCAACATAGATAACTTAAAAAACACATCACCAACAGTAGACTATAAACTAACCGGATTAGCTGTCTTTAAAAATAATAAAATGCTAACAACAATAGAAAATGATGAAGCAATAACCTATAACATCATAACAAACAATGTTAATAATACCATCATAAAATATCAATGTGAAAAAGACAAATACATAGCCAGTAAATTAAGCGAACTAAAAACAACAAAGCAAATAAATCCTACCACTAATAAATTAAAAATAAAAATTAAAGGAACCGCTATCATAAGCGAAGTACATTGTAAATGTGACTTAACTAATCCCAAAACAATAAAAGAAATAGAAAAAAATATTAATAATCAAATAATCAAAAACTCAACCAATATAATAACAAAATTTCAAAATCTAAATACAGATATATTTGGATTTAAAGATATATACTATAAAAACTACTATAAAGAATTCAATAAAATAAAAGATAATTACGATGAAGTATTCAAAAATATGAAATTAGATATAACATCAAATATAAAAATAATAGCTAAAGGAAACGTAGAAGGAGATATTTATGAAATGGAAAATTAATTCATTACAATATTCAACCATTCTTGCACTTATTATATATATACCCCTATTAGGAATAGGCTCAAATCTAATAATAAATATGGCAGAAAACAATTCCTATATATCAACTATTATAATGAGTATTTTAGGAAT
>CAZTTM010000099.1:0-3894 GCA_964616035.1 uncultured Muribaculaceae bacterium | reverse complement strand
GAGTTAAAGGAACATGAAGTATATAGTTATATTTCATATAGTCCTGATACTTTAATAATATCTAATAATATTATTAAGAATAAAATGGATAATGAACCAATATATTGTTTAACTTCTTCTAAAGATATAAAAGTATTAAATATATGTTCTAGTAGTAATATGTATACTATTTTACCTAATATTATAGGAGGTTATTTAGATATAAAAGAATCTTTAGAGAATGGTAGTATAATACTTCTATCTAATGATAAAGTAAATGAATTAGATATAAGTATTAATTATATTAAGAGTAAGGGGTATAGTATTAGTGGTTTATCTAGTCATTTAAGTGAATAAGTTATTTTCATTTGACAACTAAAAGCCTAAATTATATAATAAATACAGGTAAAAGGAAGTATTAATATGCAGAGAAATGAAGTAGATAGAAATAAATTAGCACCAATGATGAAACACTATGTAGAATTAAAAGATAATTATGAGGATACTTTGCTGTTTTATCGTTTAGGGGATTTTTATGAGATGTTTTTTGAAGATGCTATAACTGCTTCTCATGAATTAGAATTAACTTTAACAGGGAGAAGTTGTGGGTTAGATGAAAGAGTTCCAATGTGTGGTGTACCATATCATTCTGTAGATAATTATATTGATAGATTAATAAAAAAAGGTTATAAGGTAGCAATATGTGAACAGTTAGAAGATCCTAAATTAGTTAAAGGAATGGTTAAAAGAGATGTTGTTGAAGTAATATCATCTGGTACTATTACATCTAGTAATTCTTTAAATGAAAAAGAAAATAACTTTATTGGATATTTAGGGTATTATAGTTATTTATATATACTATGTTATGCAGATATAACTACTGGTGAAGTATATCTTAAATTAATAGATAATGATATAAATAAAGTTATAAATCAAATAGTATTTTTATCATTAAAAGAAGTAATAGTACCTAGTACTATTGATAATAGAATAACTAATGTATTAAATAAAGAGTATCATATAACTATTAGTACTGATGATAATGCTATAGATAATGATAATTATCAAAGCATATATAAGAATATTACTGATTTAAGATATATAGATGCTTTAAAACATTTATTATATTATTTAGTAGTTATTCAAAAGAGAACAGTTAATCATTTCCAAGAGTTATCAATAATAAATAGTAATGATTATATGAAGATGGATGTTCATACTAAGAGAAACTTAGAGTTAACAGAAAGTATGAGAAATCATGAAAGAATGTATTCATTACTATGGCTACTTGATAATACTAAAACCGCTATGGGTAGTAGAAGACTTAAAAGTTTTATTGAGTCTCCTTTATTAGATAAGAAAGAAATAGAAAAAAGATATGATATAGTTAGTAAGCTATTAGAAGAATTTATATTATGTGAAGATTTACGTAGTTCTTTATATGAAGTATATGATTTAGAGAGATTATGTGGAAAGATTTCTTTAGGAAGTGCTAATGCTAGAGATTTATTACAATTAAAAAATTCTTTGAAAGTATTTCCAGAACTTAATGAAATATTCAAGAAATTAAATTATCATGAGATAGATGATGTATCTTCTTTATATAATCTATTAGAGTCTTCTATTAATGAAGATGCACCAATAACATTAAAAGAAGGATATTTAATTAAAGATGGATATAATAAAGAATTAGATGAATTAAAAGATTTACGTAGTGGTGGTAAAGACTTTATTAGTAAGTTTGAAGAAGAAGAAAGAGAAAGAACTGGCATTAAGAACTTAAAAGTAGGTTTTAATAAAGTATTTGGTTATTATATAGAGGTTAGTAAGGGTAATATTAAAGATGTTAAGGAAGAATATGGATATATTAGAAAACAAACTTTAGCTAATTGTGAAAGATATGTTAATGCTATATTAAAAGAAAAAGAAGATTTAGTACTATCTTCCGAAGAGAAAATTATTAATATGGAATATGATTTATTTATTAGAGTTAGAGATAAAGTTAAGGAATATATTGATACTTTACAAAGAATTGCTAAGATAATTAGTGAGATAGATGTATTACAAAGTTTTGCTCAAGTAAGTGATAAATATAATTATATAAGGCCTACTATTAATAGTAATAATACAATTAATATTATTGAATCAAGACATCCCGTAGTAGAGAAAGTTATTAAAGATAATTATGTTGCTAATGATATAGTAATGGATAATAAGACTAATATTATTTTAATAACTGGACCTAATATGGCTGGTAAAAGTACTTATATGCGTCAATTAGGTATTATAGCTATTATGGCTCAAATAGGATGCTTTGTTCCTGCTAAAGAGGCTAGTATTCCAATATTTGATCAAATATTTACAAGGATCGGCGCTAGTGATGACTTAGTTAGTGGGGAATCAACGTTTATGGTAGAAATGATGGAAGCCTCTAATGCTATAAAAAATGCTACTTCTAATAGTTTAATATTATTTGATGAATTAGGTAGAGGTACTGCAACATTTGATGGAATGAGTTTAGCACAGGCAATACTAGAATATATTAATAATAATATAGGATGCAAAACTTTATTTTCTACACATTATCACGAATTAACTAGCCTAGATAAAACTTTAAAAGGATTAAAGAATAAACACGTAAGTGCTAAAGAAGATGAAGATGGTAATTCTATTACATTCTTACATAAAGTAATAGATGGTTCAGTAGATAAAAGTTATGGTATTAATGTTGCTAAGTTAGCAGGACTTCCCGAAGAAGTAATTAGTAGGGCTAGCGAAATATTAAAAGTATATGAAAGTAAAGAAAATAAAAGAGATAAGTATGTTCAAGAAAGCCTACCATTAGATTTTAATATAAATAAGCCTAGTGAAATAGAGAAATTAATAAAAGAAAAGAATATTTTAGAAATGACACCAATGGACGCTATTAACTTTTTATATGAATTAAAAAGTAAAATTAAATAATGTAAATATCTTGTCAAAAAAATATCAGTGTGGTATTATTAAGTAAAGATAGAGGAGATATTTAATATGATGAAAAATAAAAAAGGACTTATAGCTATTACAGTAGGTATTGTTGCTGTTGTTGGTTCTTTAGCAACAATTATTAGTATTCAATCAAAAGAAACTTATGCTGCAGAGTCATATACGATAACTTTTAGGGGCGCTGAGGATTATGAATTATGTGGAGGATTAACTTGTACAACGGGTCCTGATGGTAAGATTGCTAATTGTACAGGTAGTTATAGTGGAATATGTAATTCTTGGTCTACAACAAGATGCTACGGTAATAACTGTGAAAAAGGAGGACAGGCTTGGGCAATAAATAGTGCTGATATTGAAGATAAAGTTTTTACAAGTGATATGACATATTATTGCTTAGGAGGCTCTTCTGTAGCAACAAAAAATTGTGACGGCTCTAGACCATCATCTAGTATACCAAGCAGTTCATCAAGTAGCTCATCAAGTAGTCCAAGTAGTGAGATAGTAAATCCTCCTACTGGTGCTATTGCTATATATGTAGTATGGGGTATTGGAGTGTGTGCTTTAGTATATGCTATTATTTATTTTAGAAAATTAAAAATAAAATAGTTAGCATATTAATAATAAACGAAAGGAAGATTTTATGGGTATAGATGAAACTGATACCTTTATAGAGATAATGCCTAAGGAAACATTATCTAGAATATATAATTTAAATGATTATATAAAAATTATTGAAAGTGATAATATATCATCTGTTCAAAAAATAAATATTGAAATTATTGATTTATTAAAAAGTCTAGGCTTTAATTTAGAAATGGAAGGTACTTATTTACTTGCAGATGTAATTATGGCGGCATATATATTTTTGCATAATGCAGTAGCAAATGGTGTAGATTATGATTTATATTATTCATATTTACAAAGACTTAT
>CAZTTM010000098.1:562-3969 GCA_964616035.1 uncultured Muribaculaceae bacterium | reverse complement strand
AAAACTATGATATTAGGAGAAATGCTGTTCATAAATGTATTCAGGGTGTTGTTAGTAAGTTATATGATTTTGAGGATAAACTTCATTTATATAGTAAGTTTGAAGAAATAGAGAAACTGGTATCTGGTATTGATAATAGACTTGCAAAACAAATTATTGATATTTTAAAGAAATAGATTGTGGTTGGTATAAGGTTAGGTGATATGATGAGAGAAAGTATTTTAGATAAGTATTCAGATATTTTAACTGATGTTAATTATATAACTGATCCAGCAATTGCTAGAGATGATGAAATAAAGAAGTTAATTTTGGTACTACTTACTCCTGAAAAGTCAGCTGTATTAGTAGGTAAGCCTGGTATTGGTAAAACGGCTATTGTTGAGGGACTTGCTTATAGAATACAAAGAGGTAATGTTCCTAATGCTTTAATAGGTTATAAAATATATAGAATTAATACTTCGGCTATTGTTGGAGAGTATGATGGTGATAATAAGGCTTTACTTTTGATTGAAGAATTAAAGAAGTTAGATAAGGCAATATTGTTTATTGATGAGATTCATACATTGATTGGTGGGACTAGTCAAGGGGCTTTGGATCTTGCAAATATGTTTAAGGAAGGTCTTAGTAGGGGTTCAATAAAGATGGTTGGAGCTACTACAAATTATGAGTATGAAAGATATATTTTAAGAGATAAAGCTTTTATGAGAAGGTTTGAGAAAGTTGATGTTAGTGAACCAACACAGGAGATGTGTGTACAGATTCTTATGAGGACTTTACCTAAAATAGAAAAACAGACTGGGGTTTATTTACCATATAAGTACTTTGTTAAAGAACAAATTGTTAAGTTTATTGTTAATATGACAAGTGAATATAAAAGAGTTTATGAATTATCTTCAAGGTATCCAGATATTGCTTTGGTTGTATTTAGACAAATGTTTTCTAATGCATTATATGAAAATAGGTCAACAGTTAACTTTAAAAATATTTATGATGCTATTAGGACAACTAAGGCTGTATATCCTGATGTTATAAAAAAGGAATTAGTTGAATTCGCTGAAATATTTAAAGATGAGTTAAAAGAAGATAATGTTAAGGTAGAAGTTTAATAATATATTATTAGTGGGGTGAATTATGAAATTAAATAATATTTTAAGAGATATTGAGTGTGAAATTGTTAGTGGTAGTACTGATATTATAATTGATAATTTAGTATATGATTCTAGAAAGACTACGAAGAATTCTTTATTTATTGCTTTAGTTGGTTTTAATAGTGATGGTCATGATTATATTAATAAGGCTATTTCTTTGGGAGCAACTGCTATAATATGTGAAAGAGATATAGATGTATCTAATGATATAACTGTTATTAAAGTAAAAAATACTAGAGATATTTTTTGTGAGGTATGTTCTAATTATTTTGAGAATCCTGAGAAGTATTTAACTTTAATTGGTATTACTGGTACTAAGGGTAAGACTACTACTTCTTTTATGATTAAGAAAGTACTTGAGAGTGCTTCATATAAAGTGGGTATTATTGGCACTACTGGAACATATTATTTAGATAAATATTATAGTAATACTAATACTACACCTGAGTCTTATGAATTATTTAAATATATGAGAGAAATGGTTGATAATGGTGTTAATTATTTAATTATGGAAGTTTCTTCTCAAGCTTTAAAAGTTGGTAGAGTTAAGAGTTTAATATTTGATTATGCAATATTTACTAATTTAACTTTAGATCATGTAGGTACTAATGAGCATGCTACGTTTGAAGAATATGTATATTGTAAGAGTTTATTATTTAAACAATCACGTATAGGTATTTTTAATATTGATGATATGCACTATATAGATATGACTAAGGATTGTAATTGTCAAATATATAGTTATGGTTTTTCTGATGGGGCTAATTTGAGATGTAATGATATTGAATATTTACATAATAATGATTTCTTGGGTATTAAGATTAAAACTAATGGGTTAACTGAGGATACGTTTATGGTAAATATGCCTGGAAAGTTTTCTGCATATAATGCAATGGCTGCAATTTGTTTAGGCTGTTTAGTTAATATAGATAGTGATAGTATTAAAGCAGGACTTCTTAATTTTAAAGTTCGTGGAAGAATGGAAAGAGTAGATGTATCAGATAAATATAGTGTATTTATAGATTATGCCCATAATGGTGTTAGTATGGAAAGCATTTTATCAACTGTTAAGGAATATAATCCAAAGAGAATAGTTTCATTATTTGGTTGTGGTGGTAATAGAAGTCGTGATCGTAGATTTGATATGGGAGAAGTATCTGGTAAATATGCTGATTTATCGGTTATTACTTCTGATAATTCTAGATATGAGAGTTTTGATGATATAGCTAGTGATATTTTAGTGGGGATGAAGAAGACTAATGGCGAATATATTATTATTCCTGATAGAAAAGAAGCTATTAAATATTGTATAGAGAATGCTCAAGATGGAGATGTTATTCTTATATTAGGTAAAGGTCATGAAGATTATCAAGAGATTAATGGGGAAAGACATTCTTTTGATGAGAGAGTAGTTATTAATGATATTATGAAAGAACTTGGAATGAAATAATTATTAGTGGTTTTATACTGCTAATAATTTTTTTGTCAATGTAAAGATGCTTTGGGGTGTCAAATAATTGGTGTTATAGTGAGATAGAAATGCTTATAATTAAAGGGGAAAATAAAATTTGGGAAAATGTGAAAAAATGCTTGATTTTATGTAAACTATCTAGTATAATTACTAAGTGTGTGGCTGGCTTAGATGAGCGAGGTTGCTGATACACCCGGTTAAGTTGTTAAATATTTAATTGGTTTATCAGGTAATTCGGTCGGAGCAAGTCTATACTAGATATAGGCGAAGGGAGGAATTACAATGTCAAACACAAAGGTGAGAATCAAATTGAAGGCTTATGAACACAGACTTTTAGACAATGCTGCTGCTAAAATTGTGGCTACTGTTAAAAGAACTGGTGGAGAAGTTAGTGGACCAATTCCACTTCCAACAGATGTTCAAAAGTACACTATTTTAAGGGCTGTTCACAAGTACAAAGACTCTAGAGAACAATTTGAAATGCGTACTCACAAAAGATTAATAGACATCAATAACCCAAGTAAAGAAACTATCGATGCTCTTCAGCATCTAGATTTACCTAGTGGTGTTGATATAAAGATTCAATTATAGGAGGAATGTAAAATGAAAGGAATCTTAGGTCGTAAGATCGGGATGACTCAAGTTTTTACTAAGGATGGAGTTTTAATTCCAGTGACTGTTGTTGAAGTTGAACCTAATGTTGTTAGTCAAGTTAAAACAGTTGCTACTGATGGATATGATGCTATCCAACTATCTGCTTTTGATAAAAGAGAAAGTCTTAGTAATAA
>CAZTTM010000098.1:0-552 GCA_964616035.1 uncultured Muribaculaceae bacterium | reverse complement strand
TGGGTCATTTAAAGAAAGCTAACACAGCACCTAAGCGCTTCTTAAGAGAAATTAGAGGTGTAGATGTTAGCAATTATCAACTTGGTCAAGTTGTAAAAGCTGATTTATTTGCTGAAGGAGAAATGGTTGATGTAACTGGCACTTCTAAAGGTAAAGGATTTCAGGGCGTTATTAAACGTTATAATCAATCACGCGGACCAATGGGACATGGTTCTCAATATCATCGTGGTGTAGGTTCATTGGGAACATTATTACCAATGAGAGTTATCCCAGGAAAGAAAATGCCTGGTCATATGGGTAATGAACAAGTTACCATTCAAAATCTAGAAATAGTACAAGTAGATTTAGAAAATAATGTTATCTTAATTAAAGGAAATGTTCCAGGGCCTAAAAAGTCTTTAGTATTAATTAAAACTGCAGTTAAGAATCCAGGAGTTGTTAATAGCAATGTTGAACTTGCTTCATACGAAGTTAATACTCCAGTTGCTGAAGAAGTTAGTACTAATGAAAATGTACAAGACGAAGAAACAACTAATGCTTAGTAGAGGAGGA
>CAZTTM010000097.1:0-3987 GCA_964616035.1 uncultured Muribaculaceae bacterium | reverse complement strand
GACTAAAATAACCATTGATATTTTAGATGGTGTGTTTAAAAATTCATTCGAATAATTAGAAAAAAATAATTGAAAGGTATTGACTAATTATTGTAAATTTGATATATTACACTTGTTCTTAATTTTAGGTTTTGCTTTAGGGCAAGACTTATATTAATGAGTATAAATGAAACACCAGGGTGTGTGTAAGAAGGGAGGGTTATAATGCCTACTGTAAATCAATTAACAAAAAAAGGGAGAGGTAATAAGACTAGAAAGAGTAAATCACCTGCTTTAGGTAAGGGAATTAATACTGTTTTGAAAAAACAAACACAACAAAATTCACCTCAAAAAAGAGGGGTATGTACTCGTGTTGGAACTATGACTCCAAAGAAGCCAAACTCAGCACTTCGTAAATATGCTCGTGTTAGATTATCTAATGGTATGGAAGTTACTTGTTATATTCCAGGTATTGGACATAATTTACAAGAACATAGTGTTGTGTTAATTAGAGGTGGACGTGTTAAGGACTTAATTGGTGTTCGTTATCACATTATTCGTGGTACTATGGATACTGCTGGAGTTCAAAATCGTATGCAAGGTCGTTCTAAGTATGGTGCTAAAAGGCCTAAGAAATAAAAATTAATTTAAATAAATATAAATGGAAGGAGGAATATTATGCGTAAAAGACGTGCAGTTAAGAGAGATGTACTACCAGATCCAATATACAAGTCTAAAGTTGTCACTAAACTTATTAATCAAATAATGCAAGATGGTAAGAAAGGTACTGCTCAAAGAATTTTATATGATGCATTTGATATGGTAGCTGAAAAAACTGGAGAAGATGCTATGACTGTTTTTGAAAAGGCTATGAACAATATTAAACCTGCTCTAGAGGTTAAGTCTAGAAGAGTTGGTGGAGCTAATTATCAAGTTCCAGTTGAAGTTAAGCCTGCAAGAGCACAAGCTTTAGCATTTCGTTGGTTAATTAATTATGCTAGATTAAGAAATGGTCATTCTATGGCTGAAAATTTAGCAAATGAAATAATAGATGCATCTAATGGTGTAGGTGCTAGTGTTAAGAAAAGAGAAGATACTCATAAGATGGCAGAAGCTAATAAGGCATTTGCTCATTATAGATGGTAGAAAGGAAATATAAAATATGGCACGTAAAGTTAGTTTACAAAATACTAGAAATATTGGAATAATGGCTCATATTGATGCTGGTAAAACAACAACTACTGAAAGAATTTTATATTTAACTGGTAAGATTCATAAAATTGGAGAGACTCATGATGGAGAATCTCAAATGGACTGGATGGCTCAGGAACAAGAGAGAGGTATTACAATTACTAGTGCTGCGACAACTGCTTATTGGAAAGATCATCGTTTAAATATTATTGATACTCCTGGACACGTAGATTTTACTATTGAAGTTCAAAGAAGTTTAAGAGTATTAGATGGTGCTATTATGCTTCTTGATGCACAGGCTGGTGTTGAACCACAAACAGAAACTGTATGGCGTCAAGCTGCTGAATACAATGTACCTATTATGATATGTTGTAATAAAATGGGTAAGATTGGAGCAGATTATTACTATAGTTTAAAGACTATTAAAGATAGATTAGGTGCTAATTGTGCACCAATCGAATTGCCAATTGGTTCTGAATCAGACTTTAGTGGAGTTATTGACTTGGTTAATATGAAAGCTTATATGTTTGATGGAACTGAAGAGGAAAAAATAACTGAAGCAGAAATACCTGCTGATATGAAAGATAAAGCTCTTGAATATAGAAATATGTTAATTGAGGCTGTATCTGATTTTGATGAAGAATTAATGATGACTTACCTTGATGGTGGTGAGATTACTGAAGAAGATTTAAAGAAAGCTATTAGAAAGGGAACTTTAATGGCTAAGTTCTTCCCAGTATTATGTTCTGATGCTTTAGCTAATAAGGGTATAAGATTACTTCTAGATGCTGTTGTTGATTATTTACCAGCACCTACTGATATTGAAGCTATTCATTGTACTGATTTTAATGGTAATGAAGTATTAAGACATCCGTCTGATTCTGAACCTTTTACTGCTTTAGCATTTAAGGTTATGACAGATCCATTTGTTGGTAGACTTACATTCTTTAGAGTATATTCTGGTGTTCTTAATAGTGGTTCTTATGTATTAAATTCAACTAAGAATGTTAAAGAAAGAGTTGGAAGAATATTACAAATGCATGCTAATCACCGTGAAGAAATTCCTGAAATATATGCTGGAGATATTGGCGCAATAGTGGGTCTTAAGAATACTACTACTGCTGATACATTGTGTGATGAAAAGAAACCTTGTATTATGTCAGGTATGGAATTCCCAGAACCAGTTATTTCACAAGCTATTGAACCTAAGTCAAAAGGTGATCAAGAAAAGATGGGTATAGCATTATCTAAACTTGCTGAAGAAGATCCTACATTTAGATATCATACAGATCCTGAAACAGGTCAAACTGTTATATCTGGTATGGGCGAACTTCACTTAGATATTCAAGTAGATCGTATGAAAAGAGAATTTGGTGTTGAGGTTAGTGTTGGTGCTCCTCAAGTTGCTTATCGTGAAACTATTACTCAAATGGGTGAATGTGAAGGTAAACATATTAAACAATCTGGTGGTCGTGGACAATATGGTCACGTATGGGTTAGATTTGAACCAAATCCAGATAAGGAATACGAATTTGTTGATAATGTTGTTGGTGGTGTAGTACCTAGAGAATACATTTCTGTTGTTGATAAAGGACTTCAAGAAGCTTTACAATCTGGTGTTATTGCTGGATATCCAATGGTTAATGTTAAAGCTACATTATATGATGGTTCATATCATGATGTTGATTCATCAGAAATGGCCTTTAAAATTGCAGCTTCACTTGCTGTAAAAGAAATTAAAAATAAATGTCGCCCAGTACTTCTAGAACCTATAATGAAGGTTGTAGTTGTTGCTCCAGATGAATATACTGGTAGTGTTATTGGGGACCTTACTTCTAGACGTGGTAAACCACTTGGACAAGAAGCAAGAGGCAATGCAATTGCATTTACTGCAATGGTTCCACTTGCTGAAATGTTCGGTTATGCAACTAATTTAAGAAGTAATACTCAAGGTAGAGGTACATTCACAATGTTCTTAGATCATTATGAAGAAGTTCCTAAATCTATCTTTGAGGCAATTGTTAAGAAAAACGGCAATAATTAGTAAAAAATATTGCAAAATTTTAAATATTTGATACAATATATATTGTATAAAGTTATGAAAGAGAGGAAAAATTAAAATGGCAAAAGAAAAATTTGATCGTTCAAAACCACATGTTAATATTGGTACTATTGGTCACGTTGACCATGGTAAAACTACTTTAACAGCTGCAATTACTAAAGTTTTAGCTGCTAAAGGTGGAGCTGAATTTGTTGATTATGCTAATATCGATAAAGCTCCAGAAGAAAGAGAAAGAGGTATTACAATTAATACTTCACACGTTGAGTATCAAACTGAAAAACGTCACTATGCTCACGTTGACTGTCCAGGACATGCTGACTATGTAAAGAATATGATTACTGGTGCAGCTCAAATGGATGGTGCAATTCTAGTTATTGCTGCTACTGATGGTCCAATGGCTCAAACAAGAGAACACATTTTACTATCTAGACAAGTTGGTGTACCTAGAATGGTTGTATTCATGAATAAATGTGACCAAGTTGATGATGAAGAATTATTAGACTTAGTTGAAATGGAAATTCGTGAATTATTAAATGAATATGATTATGATGGAGATAATACTCCAATAATTAGAGGTTCTGCATTGAAAGCTCTTGAAGGAGATGCTGCTGCTGTTAAAGCTATTGAAGATTTAATGGATGCTGTTGATACTTGGATTCCAACTCCAGAAAGAGATAATACTAAACCTTTCTTAATGTCAATTGAAGATGTATTTACAATTACTGGACGTGGAACAGTTGTTACTGGACGTGTTG
>CAZTTM010000096.1:0-4039 GCA_964616035.1 uncultured Muribaculaceae bacterium | reverse complement strand
CTTTTACTGTAAGATTTTGAGTATTAAGTAGGGTTGATTGCATATTCTTTGGATATGTAATTTTGTCTGCTTGACTTCTTAAAGAACGAACTGCGGGTCCTTTTGATGAATTAAGCATCTTCATTTGCAAAATGGACTTATCTGCATTTTTCCCCATTTCACCACCTAAGGCATCTATTTCTCTTACTACTATTCCTTTAGCAGAACCACCGATAGATGGATTGCATGGCATGGTAGCAATATTCTCAATTCTTCCTGTTATTAAAAGGGTTTTATGACCTTTTCTTGCACTAGCAAGTGCTGCCTCACATCCAGCATGGCCACCACCAACAACAATTATTTCATATTGCATAAATATTACCTCCTTTACTTTCCTAGGCAAAATCTACTAAACAAATTATCAAGTAATTCTTCAGTATATGTTTCACCAATTATTTCTCCTAAAATTTCCCATGCTGATTTTATCTCTAATTCAACTATGTCAACAGGGTAATTATTATTTATAGCATCAATAGCAGCAATTATTTTATTTTTACTTTTTTCTAATAAGCCAATAATCCTTGAATTAAATGAGTATTTTATATCATCTGTAATTATTTTTTCTAAATTAAAGATTTCTTTAATTGCCGCTTTTAAATCATTGATCCCTTCTTTGGTCTTTGTACTTATTTCAACTGTTTTATATTCTTTTGACAAACATTCTTTATTTAGTTTTGTTTCTAAGTCAACTTTATTTATTATTATTATTATTGGTTTATCGGTTTGCTTTACATAATCAAATATTTCCATATCTTCTTTTGTTAATACATCATTATTGTTAAATATTAATAATATTAAATTACAATCTTTTATTACTTTTTTACTCTTTTCTACGCCAATTTGCTCTATTACATTATCTGTATTTCTAATACCTGCAGTGTCTATTAAGTTAAAAACTACTCCTGATATGTTTATTTGTCCTTCCACTATATCTCTAGTAGTTCCTGCAATATTAGTTACTATTGCTTTTTCTTCCTCTAATAAGGTATTCAATAAACTAGATTTTCCAACATTTGGTTTTCCTATTAAGGCAACGTTAATTCCTTCTTTAATAATGCGGCCTTCTTTAGATTTAGATATTATTGTTTCTAAATTAGATACATAATCTTTTAATTTAGGAAGTATTTTGCTATTGGTTAGTTCTTCGATGTCTTCATATTCAGGATAATCAATATTTACTTCAATGTTTGATATCATTTGAATTAATTTTTCACGTAATTCTTTTATTAAATTAGAATTATCACCCTTTAGTTCATTTATTGCTTGTTGTCTTGAAATGTCAGTGTTTGCATTTAATAAACTATTTACGGCTTCTGCTTGAACTAAATCTATTCTGCCATTTAAGAATGCTCTTTTTGTGAATTCTCCAGGTTCGGCTAGGCGACACCCTTTTTCTATTAAAAGTTCTAATATTTTATTTGTTGTGGCAATACCACCATGGCAGTTTATTTCTATTAAGTCCTCTCTTGTATATGTTTTTGGGGCTTTCATTAAGCTTACCAAAACTTCATCAATTATATTTTCTCCATCTTTTATATAACCATAATTTATGGTATGAGTCTCAATTTTTGATAAGTTTTTAGAGAATATTTTGTTTACTATTTCAATAGATTCTGGACCACTTACTCTAATTATAGATATAGCTCCAACACCTAGAGCGGTTGATATTGTAGCAATAGTATCATTCATATAAATCATTCCTTCTTTGTTTTCTGCAATAGATTATATCATTATTGATAATTGTTGTAAAGAAAAAATAATGTAATAATGTTGAGTGTTAAAAAAAGCACGATATGTAATCAGTGCTTTATTCTTCAACGTATTTTATTACGACACAACGGTTTGGTTCTTCTCCAGTGCTTTCTGTTGTAATATGCGGGTTATCTGCTAATATAGCATGAACTATTCTTCTTTCATATGAATTCATACTATCAAGTTTTGCCTCTGTTTTAGTAGCCATAACTTCTTTAGCAGTTCTTTTCGCCAATCTTTCAATATTAGATACTCTTTTTTCTTTATAATTTTCAACATCTAGAGTAATAAGCAAGTCATTACTTTCTATTGCATTGTATATAATTTGTCTTACTACATTTTGTAATGCTTGAATAGTATATCCATTTTTACCTATTAATACAGCATTATGATTCGAGAATATTTTTATCATTAGATTATTATCTCTTTTTCTTATTTCTAGATTAGCTTCAATTCCCATGTTAGATATAATTTCATTTATTGCTTCTTTAACATAGTTTACTAAATCATTGTGCTTAATTACTTCTATTTTTGTAGATTTTTTTAATATACCGTTTTTTTCTTCGAGTATTTTAATTATTAGATTATCTTGTGTTGTATTTAATTCTTCTACAGCTTTATTTACCGCTTCATCATATGTTTTAGCTTCAAATTCATATTTCTTCATCTATTTTTCCTTCTTTCTTTCAACTAATAAGTTTTGAATTATTGTAAATGCAGATGATGTTATCCAATATTCCCCAATAGCTGATGGTGTTTGGAAGGAACTTATTAGAATTAATGCTAACATAAAATATAGTGAATATTTCATTTGATCTCCTAGTGTTGATTGATCTTTCATTGTCTTTTTAAAGGAGAAGAATGTGACCGTACCAATTAATACTACAAGAAGTAAGTATAGATAGTTCCCACTTTTAATTCCTATTATTGGTGTAATACCTAATTTCAATCCTAAAAAGGAATCTTCAAAAATAGCAGGTGTTCTATTAATAGCTGAATAGTACGCAATCAACAGTGGTATTTGAATGAATGCTAATAGACATCCTGAAACAGGATTAATTTGGTACTTTTGATATATCAACATCATTTCTTGTGCTTTTTTCATCTGATCGTCTTCACTAGTTTTATTTGCATATTTCTTTTCTAATTTATTTAACTCTGGTTGAGCCTTTTTCATATTTTCTGATTGTACTGCTGTTTTCTTTGTTATAGGCATAAGTAATAGGCGAATAGCTAAGCATGATAGTATAACTGCTAAGCCATAATTTTTAACTAGTTTTCCTATTTGAATAATAAACCAAGCAAGTGGCTTAACAAAGATACTTGTCCATAAACCTTCATAATTATTTAATGGACTAAAGTTTTCACACTTTGGAAGTTTAGATATATCAACATTATATTTTTCATATAGTTGTATACTTTCTTCATCTGTTGGTTGACAAATGATATCGGTTTTTAATACTTGACCTGTTTGTTCATTTTTTACTACTTTGTTATTTTCGTCTTTTAAACTTTTATCTCCACATCCAGTTAATAAAAATATACTTATTATAATTATAATTAATTTGTATTTATTACTTTTTTTCATTTTTTTCTCCATTCTTGTTAAAAAGATTAATTAGATTATTTTCCATCTCTTTATAACTTATATCTAATATTGCTCTTTTAGTAATTATAACATAATAATTATTATTTTGTATATAGTTTTCATTTTTATCAATTATATTTTTTATTCTTCTTTTTAATTTATTTCTCACAACTGCTTTACCAGTCTTAGTGGGAATTGAAATACCATATTTTCTTTCATTACTTTTTTTATAGAATATGGAAAAATATTTATTTTTAACTACATTACCTGTATTAATAATATCAGTATATTCTTCACTTTTTTTGATAATTTTATTTTTTTTCATATTTAAGTATCCTTTCAATGTTAAACAAAAAACCACTATACAACGAAGTGGTTATTATTTCAAAATGCTACTATGCACAAAGGCTTTTTCTTTTTTTATTTCTTCTATTTTTTAAAACTTTTCCCTTTAAACGTGCAAAAAATCCATGTTTCTTAGCTCTTTTTCTATTATTTGGTTGATAAGTTCTTTTCATTTATAACACCTCCAAAACTAAATGCTACTTTATTATATATGGTTATTTTATTAATGTCAACATTTTTTAAGATTGTCAGTAAAAAAGTGTGAATAATATATAAAAATGTCATGTTTTTTTGCACTCAATAATAAGTGAAAAT
>CAZTTM010000095.1:0-4040 GCA_964616035.1 uncultured Muribaculaceae bacterium | reverse complement strand
GGAGGAATACCCAAGTCTGGTTGAAGGGACCGGTCTTGAAAACCGGGAGGTCGCGAAAGTGGCGCAGGGGTTCGAATCCCTTTTCCTCCGCCAAATTTGTTATCGCGGGATGGAGCAGTTTGGTAGCTCGTTGGGCTCATAACCCAAAGGTCGTTGGTTCAAATCCATCTCCCGCAACCAATATGGTTCTGTAGTGTAGCGGTCTATCACGTTTGCCTGTCACGCAGAAGATCACGGGTTCAAATCCCGCCAGAACCGCCATTTATTTGGTTTCATAGCTCAGTCGGTAGAGCAGAGGACTGAAAATCCTCGTGTCGGTGGTTCAATTCCACCTGGAACCACCAGTTTGATAAAAAACTTAGACATTTGAGTTTTAATAGATACTAGTTGGTTATAACTAGTTTTTTATTTTGCTAAAATACCCTTTTGTTGCAAGTGCAACATATTAATTATATGACTATGTAGTATAATTTTATTGTCATATAATTAATAGGAGGTTAATATGAATCAAGAAAAAATAAAAATTACTATTTTGCCTAATCAATTTTTAAAAGAAGATGGTACTTTTGATAAGAATAAAGCAATTATGTTATCAGGTAAAATTGCTGGTATATGTTATGACAAAGAGGGATTCTCTCATTTAGAAAATGAACCTGAAGATAGGACATTACGTAGAATAGATATGACATTAAATAATGGACATCATAGTGTATATGATCACATTATGATTAATTTTAATCTACAAAATATTCCTAAAATGTTAGCAATGATTCTTAATAATGAACATCAGTATACTACTAGTGAAAAGTCTGCTAGATATACACCTGTTGTAAGGAAAGAAGGCTCAATCATTACAGAAGATGAAGAAAGACTATATAACAAATGGTTAAATATCTTTAAAGAAAAAATAAAAGCACAATATGGATATATTTATAATGATAGTAAAATATTAAAATTAGCTCAAGAAAATGCTAGATATTTGGTTACTATCTTTATGCCTACACAAATGATATATTCTACATCTTTTAGACAAATAAATTACATAGCATCATGGTTAATGGAATATATTAATCATGCTGATATGAATGATGTATTTGAGAAGAAATTATCATTAGCTATGAAAGATTTAATTTCAGAATTATATAGAGTAAATGTTCTTGAAGATGGGTTATTAAAGAACGAGAAGTATCGTCATATATCTTTATTTGGTAATAATTTGGATGTGAAAGATGAATATTTTGGTAATGTTTATTCAACATTATATAAAGGTTCACTTGCTCAATTAGCACAAGCTCAAAGACATAGAACGCTTGATTATAATATGGAATTTTTAGATAAAAAAGAATACTATATTCCGCCAATTATTGCTAATGATGAAGAACTTACTGCTGAATGGCTTGATGATATATCAATGGTAAAAAGTGTTAATCCGCAAGGAGAACTTGTTAAAATATATGAAGTAGGTAAGTATGATGACTTTATCTTAAAGTGTAAGGAGAGATTATGCTCTGCTGCTCAATTAGAAATTATGCAACAAACTAGAGATACATTACTAAAATATAGTAATGCTTTAGAAATATCAGGTAATCCTTTATCACAAGATATTATTAGATATACACATGGTGCTAGATGTACTTTTCCTGATTTTAATTGCACATCTGATTGTAAGTTCTTTGAAGGAAAGAAATTAGTTAGAAAAATATAGATAAACACTATGATTCTTATTAAGAGAGTGATATTGTGTTTGGACATAATACTAGGACGTCATTTGAGTATGATTCAAGTAGAACAATAAGCCATAAAAATTAATAACAAATAAGTATTTTTGCTTATTTGTTTTTTAAATTATATTTTTATAAAAGTATTTTTATGATACACTAAGTAGAGAAGGTGTGATATATGAAAATGATTAAGCCTAAAATTGGCACTATAGAACATAAGAATATTAATGAATGTTTTGATGAAGGGGAACTAACTAATAGTTATTTTATAGGTAATATAGAAAACATAAAATTACATTCTATAACTATTGATAGTTGTATTTTTGAAAATATAAGTTTTAATAAAGCACAATTTGAAAATGTTGATTTAGTAGATGTTATATTTAAGAATTGTGATTTATCTAATCAAGATTTTAGTAAGCAATTAATTACTCGAGTAATTTTTGATAATTGTAAGTTAGTGGGCACTAATTTTATTGAAAGTAGTTTAAAAAATGTAGAATTCAATAATGGCGATTGTCGATATGCTAATTTTGCTGATTCAGCAATAAATAATATGATTATAAAAAATAGTAATTTTATTGAATCATCTTTTATAGAAGCTAAAATTAAAAATGTTCTTTTTGAAGATGTTAAGTTTTCTAATGCTGAATTTTATAATACTAGTCTTAATGATATTGATTTTTCTAGTTGTGATATTAATGGTATAAGAATGGATAAAGAATCAATAAAAGGTATTATTATTGATAGGTTTCAAGCAGAGTGTATTGTTCAAATGTTTGGTGTTAAGATAAAGCAATAAAATTTGTAAAGCATAATATGAATTATATTTTTATATTGACATATTATTATCTATGGTAATATAATTGTAATGTACTAACTGTGATAGTACAATTGTAGAAGGAGATAATATATGCTAAAGTTAAAAAATGTATCTAAGTTTTATTATAATAAGGGTGTTATAGCATCTGGCTTTAATAAAGTTAGTATAGAGTTTGATTTACAAGAATTTGTTGCTATTGTTGGAGAATCGGGTAGTGGTAAAAGTACTCTTCTTAATGTAATATCTGGACTTGATAGTTATGAAGAGGGAGAAATGTACATTAATGGTGAAGAAACAAGCCATTACAGAGAAAGTGATTTTGAAGAATATCGTAAGAAATATGTATCTAATATTTTTCAAAATTTTAATTTAGTTAATAGTTATACAGTATATCAAAATATAGAATTAGTAATGCTTCTTAATGGATATAAAAGAAAAGAAATAAAGAATAAAGTATTAGATATTATAGATAAAGTTGGCCTTACTAAATATAAAAATACTAAAACTGCTAAATTATCTGGTGGACAAAAGCAGAGAGTAGCTATTGCAAGAGCTCTTGCTAAAGAAACTCCTATTATTGTATGTGATGAACCTACTGGTAATTTAGATAGTAAATCCGCTAAAAGTATTATTAAACTATTAAAAGAAATATCTAAAGATAAATTAGTAATAATTGTGACGCATAATATTGAACAAGTAGAAGATGTAGCTACGAGAATTGTTAGAATGCATGATGGAAAGATAGTTAGTGATAAGAAAATAAAAGAATCTCCTAAAGAAGAAAAGATCGAGGTAGCTGAATATAAAAATATTGGTTTATATAATATTATTAGATTAGGTCTTAGAAATGCTTTAAATATTATACCTAAGTTTATTTTATTGTTTGTTGTATTTTTATTTATTGCTACTAGTTTATTAGTAGAATATGGTTCTCTTAAGAAGAGTGAGTATGAAGAAAGTAAAAATGGTGTTAATTATTATTTTAATGATACTAGTGATACAAGAATTGTTATTAAGAAGAATGATAAGAGTACTATTAGTAGTGAAGAATTTGATAGTATTAAGAAACTTGAGCATGTTAGTTATGTTATAGAAAGTGATATTTTAATTGATAAGATGTCATGGTTTCAGAATGATTCTGGGAATTTTTATTTAAATGGTAGTTTAAATGATATATCTTTACTTAGTAAAGAGTTAGATTATGGTAGATTACCTGAGAATGATTATGAAGTAGTATATATTACAACGAAATATGATTATATATTTGCTGATTTTTTAGAGGATGCTATTAATCAAGAATATTATTATGAGGGAGATACTAATAGTTTTAAAATTAAAGTAGTAGGAGTTATTTATGATAGTAGCAGTGCTAATACGATATATGGTACGACGGGGTTTTTAAGTAAATATATGGCTATGGTTAATATGTCTTATAGTGATGTTAAGATAAATTTCATTGTCTTCGTCTGCCAGCACCTCGAAAAAGTTTTTGCCGT
>CAZTTM010000094.1:0-4055 GCA_964616035.1 uncultured Muribaculaceae bacterium | reverse complement strand
TCTGAAAAAGAAAAAATTCCATTAAAAAACGGAATTTAGTCTAAAAATTTACGAATTTTCCAATAAAGATTTTTTTCAAATTAACGAAACTCAATAATTACTTGCATAAATGATATTAATTAACCCCTTCCAATTTTTTGCCTACATCATCTAGCAATTGATATTCACTTCTATTATTCATAAAAATAGGCATAAACTCATCAACATCCTTCTTTACTCTAAGTAATAGTTCATAATCTTTTTTAACATTAGCAAGTATTAATCCAGTCTCACCACTTTGTCTATAGCCAAACAAGTCACCTTCACCCCTATTCTTAAAGTCATACTCACTAATTTTAAAACCATCACTACAATTCTCTAACATTGCTAATCTTTCTTCTTTATTATTCGCTATTAAAATACAATAACTCTGTAAACTGTTTCTTCCAACCCTACCTCTTAATTGATGCAAAGTAGATAACCCAAATAAATTTGCATTAAATATTACCATCATCGTTGCATTTTTAACATTAACGCCTACTTCTATAACTGTGGTAGAAATAAGTATATCAATTTCTCCATCTTCAAATCTACTCATAATCCTATTTTTCTCTTTAGGATCCATTTTACCATGAACAGAAGCTATCTTAAACATCTTACCAAAAGCTCTATTCATCTTTTCTTCTAAATCTATAACACTACTATTAATTGACGTTTCAACTTCTTCACTAATCATCGGGGCTATAACATATATCTGATGATGCCCATCTAGTTCTTTCTTCATCATAAGCAAAACATCCATTATCTCATTAGTTCCTTTTAAATAGGTAATAACATCTTTCCTTCCAACTGGTTTAGTCTTAATACTAGATACATCCATATCACCATAAATAGTTAAAGCATAAGTCCTAGGTATTGGTGTAGCACTCATTGATAAAATATCTGGTAATATCCCTTTATTTCTAAATGTATCTCTTTGATTAACACCAAATCTATGTTGTTCATCTGTTATTACTAAACCTAAATTATTAAACATAACTTTATCCTGTATTAAACTTTGTGTTCCTATAATAAAATCTATTTCTCCACTGTTTAATTTATTATATATATTCTTCTTTTCCTTACCACTAGTAGAGGACGTTAATAAACTAACTTTCATAATACCATCAAATAAGCATGATGCCTCCTGATAATGTTGATTTGCTAATATTTCAGTAGGAACCATTAAAGCAGACTGATAACCTGCCAAATAATTAGCATAAACGGCAATAAATGCTACAATAGTCTTACCACTTCCAACATCTCCTTGTAATAGTCTATTCATTCTTTTATTGCTTTTCAAATCATTTACTATTTCACTAACTGAACTTAACTGATCACTTGTTAAACTAAAAGGCAATTTACTAATAAAATCATTAACTTTATTCATATCTATATTTTTCTTAGTTTTATTACAACCTTTATTATTTATTAACTTTAAATAATTAATCTTAAATAAATACATAAATAATTCTTCATATTTTAATCTTTGTTTAGATTTCTTTAAAGTTAAACCATTATATGGATTATGTATTAACTTTAGAGCATCTAACTTGGGCATAAAGTTATATCTATCAACTAAATACTTAGGAATATAATCATTACAATAATAATTATCTAAAATAGTATTTATAATCTTAGCAATAAGTTTTCTATTTAATCCATTGGTAGTATAATAAACTGGTTCAACAATAGGAGTATTACTTAATCTTTCAAATCTAATCTCACTACATACTATATTATTTTTATATTTTTCATATTTACCTATAGCGGTTATTTCTCTGCCTAATTCTAATTCTTTTTTTAAATAAGCCTTATTATATACACTAACATTAATTAAATAACTACCAGTATTAATTCTAAATACTATTTTTCTTAACTTAGAGTTAATATATATAGTACTAACATTTCCGTCTATATGTCCATCTATTACTATCCTATCTCCATCGTTTAAAGAAGATATATCACTTCTTCCAATTATATCGTATCGAAAAGGATAATGATTAACTAAATCATCAGTAGTATATATATTTAATTTATTAAATAACTCTAGTGTTTTAGGACCTACTCCATTTATTTCACTTAATAAAGTCATAACTTCACCTACTAATCTTTACTAATATTATATCATTTATTGTTAATTATTAGTTAAAAAAGTGCAAAGTAAAAAGAGAAGCTTATATCTTATAAGCTTCCAATCTATATAAACGTAAGTATCAAACCTACGATACATTATATATTATGCAAACAATTAAAAAAGTTTAATATAATATTTCAAGTTATCTACTAAATCCAACTGTCTTTATATCATCATCTGTTGGAACCATAGAAATAAAATTATATAGTTGGGGTGCTAACATATTCTTATTTACTTCAAAGCATCCTGTAGCACCTACTTGAGAATATGTTGAAACCTTATTAACACCTGGTAATCTATTTATCATATCTAAATTGCATAACTTAGGTACAAAATATTCAACTCTAGCTATATCATTTCTTATTGTTATTTCAATAGATAATGCATGTCCTCTATCTCTAACCATCATTATTAATTTATTATCATTAACAATGATCATATCAGTATAACCACAATCTAAATCTGTAGGAAATGAGGCAAAAACACTTTCAAAAAAAATATTTCTATTTCCTCTCAACCTAAGTGGATAATTATAGTCATTTTCCTTACTTTCAATTAAAGGTAATTCTCTAAAGAAGCAATCATTATTCATTATCTCAGAATGTAGCAAATGTAATAATTCATTAATACTACTAACTGAAGATAATGATTTTGTACAATTATGTATAGCATATCCAATACACTCTAATTTAACAGTATCTACAAACTCTGGCGACATATTACTAATAAAAGTCTGATAAAACTTTTTTAATTTAACGATATCAATACTACATTCCATAAATTTTTTCTTAGTAAGTTTTTCTAAAAATAAAGCTCTTTCATAAAATATCTTATTGCCATTACTCATAAATAAATCTTTAACAACACATCTTAACTCAATAAAAATATAATTAAGTGAATCATATAACTTATCTGTATATTTAATTAAAGATTCAGTATCTAAATAATCAGTTGGTGGGCTTATGGCAACCATTTCTTCTTTAATTTTCTTATCAACCATAAAAAAATGTTCCAATTTTATCATATTATCATTTGGCATATATATCACACACTCCATCTAAATTAATTTTACAATGTTATCTTATTAATGTAAATCTATTTTTAAATGAAATAAAAAAAACTCAGTATATAAACTGAATTAAAAAATATTTTTTATCTTCTGCTTTTTCTTGAACTACTTACGCCTTCAGAATAAAGCATATCATCTAATGTTAATCCTCTATATTGTAGCTCAATTATTAAGCATTCTAGAATATTTCTTCTAGCTCCAACTATTTCTTTAGATATAATATTATAAAAACAGCATTGTAATTCATCAAAAGAAAGTTCTTTTAAACTATCTGTTAGATTGTAATTTACTGTTTCTTTTTCTAGATTTTTTAATGTTACCATACTCCCCACTCCTTTCAAAAAAACGTTCGCTATTATACATCTATATTTTCAGGATGTCAAGAGAAAGTTTTTTTGTTAATTTAAAGCATGATTAATTTATGATAATGTCTTAAGTGTTAGTATTTGATTATGTCTCAAACGGACTACATGTTTCTATTTTTAATTTATTATTTTTAATCTTAAAGATCAGTCCCCAGTCACTTAGCATAGAAGCAAAAAACCTACAAAAAATATTGACATTTACATCTAGATCTTAATTTGATTACTAATCAATAAATTGTAATTTATCTCTTTGATTATTTTTTATATCTATTTTCTAGTTCCAATTGATTTTATTTTTTCTAAAGCATTTTTTGGAACATCATTTTCAGTAACAACTGCAGTACCAAGAGTTATTGATTTACTAGTATTTACTTTAATATAAGTTCCAGGTTTATAATAATTTTCGGCAGTTCCTTTTAGCTTAAAAGAGACTTCTTTTTCTTCACCATTTTCATTATAACCAATA
>CAZTTM010000093.1:0-4123 GCA_964616035.1 uncultured Muribaculaceae bacterium | reverse complement strand
TATTATTTTGAATGTTACCTACAACATTTTGATTAAATCCTTGATTAATATTTACAGGATTTACTGGTCTTGGTTCATCCCATGAATTAACTATCATATTATTATTCCCATTACTCATAACTTGATTATTATAAGCAGGAGTCTGTTCAGGTACTTGATTAAAGTTTGGAATACCATTGCTTACTTGGTTAATGCTTTGATTATTAGGTATTACATTGGTAAAACTTGCCTGCATATTTTCATTAGGCATCATTTGGTTTACCTGACTATAAATAGGTTCAGGTATTGGAGATACATTAATATTAGGTATATTCTGATTAATATTTCCAACATTTGAATAATTATTGGGTATATTTTGTTCATTCATATTATTACTTATAGGTTGTATTCCAACATTCATATTAGAATTATTACTAGCAACATTATTATAAGGAATATTTTGATAATTATTATTAGGTATGTTAGTCATATTCATATTTGTATTTATATTTGATGGTGTAGGAACTTCAGTAGGTACTACATTAACCTGATTATTAGGAGTACTAACGGTTGCACTATCCTTACTATTTTTACTTTTAGATTTCTTATCTGCAATAAAACCAATTATTGTAAATACCGCAATGACTAATATTGCTATAATCCATAAATAATTATCATATAAAAAATCTATTATATTCATTCTATCTATCTCCCTCTTATTCTATCATGATAATTTTATCATAATCATTCTTCTTTTTCAAGACCAAAACGATAAACATATGTTGGGTCTTTTTTATTTAATAAATTAGTTAAAATATCTATTGATTGGCGATACTGACCCTTACTAAATAATTCACTAGCATTCATTACCCCATCATCAAACTCTTTAGAAATAGCACAATATCTATTCGCATACACTATTAACTTTTCATTTAGATTAACTAATTTTACCATATCATTTGTTTTATTATATATTTTAAATACTAAATCTCTAGCAGTATCTACTCTTATATTTAAAATCTTAATAACAATTGGCTTTTTATTTAACTCTTTAATAATTTCTCTAATAGCTTCCTGAGCTTCTCTTAACTCTATAAAATAACTATTTGGTATAACAGGTATCTTATTATCTCTAATCTTATTCTTTGATTGCTTTAATAAGTTTTGAATAGTTTCTAATTGATCTTTCGCACGGTTTTCATCATCTTGCATGCTAGTAATTGATTGCAATCTAAAATCTAGGTCATCTTGTAATCTTGTTAACTTTCTTTCTAACCCATCTAGTTCTTCAACTAACTTAGAATATGCAAACGTATGCATCTTACTTTGCTCAATTAAAATCTTATAATCAGCATTAATTTGTTCAAGATTCTTATTCAAAAGACTAAATTTATTTATTTCTTCATCTTTTAAATCATATGTCTTTTTAATATCATATACTACTTTATTAATATTTTCTAATTTATATTTTAAAACTTTACAATTTTCTCTAAAAGTATCTTTACTTTCTTTTTCTTTATCAAAGCTTGTAAATATTGAATTTAAATAATCTAACATAGTCTTTAATTCTAAAGAAGCATCGCCGATTTCAAATTTCTTCAAATTTTCAATAATATTCTGACACTTTTTTCTAATCTCACTAATATTATACTCAATATTTAAATAATCAAGTGGATACCCATCTCTTTGCATACGATAATACATAGTATTAACTTCATCTATTTTATTATTAATAAGTGTTGTTGCCATTAATATAATAGAAGGAGCTTCATCAATAACTTTCTTTAAAGTATTAATTTTTATTTCTAATTCTTCAACTATCTTTTCTACTAATATATAATCATTATCATCCATTGCTTTCTCAAAACTAATAATTTTATTATCAATAGAATGAAACTCTTTAGTAATCGATTCCCCTATTTCACCATAATCTTTACTTGTTCTTTCATATTTATTTTGAATTTCACGATATATTACCTTTAGTTTAGTAATAATTGATCTATTCCTTTCTTCAGATGTTGTTATTACTTTAATTTCTTCTAATAAAGATTTAGTTTTCCCTTTTAATTCTTCTAGCTCTATTTCAATATAAGCTATCTTCTTAATTGCATCTTTATAATCTTTTCTATCAATTAAAAAATCAGCATCTGTAATTAAATCATTTAAAGCGTCTATTCTATTCTCTTTAATATCCTTAAACTCATTATCCCAATACTCTAGTTTATTCTTTAAATTACCTGTCTTAACTAATTCTTTTACTTTAGATAATTCTGATAAAATAGGTACTCCAATTAAATGATTCTTTTCAATATCTAAGTTTTTTATTTGTTCTTTATATTTATCTTTTTCTTTTTTATTTACTATTAAAATAGCCCCTATAATTGCAACCACAAGTGCTATAACAACCAATATAATTAATAACATTGTACTATCCATTTAATCACCACCAAAGACTATTAATCATAATATATTTTATCACATTATCTACTAATTATAAACTGTTTTTTATATATTTATAATTAAATATAATAATGTCAATAAAGTAATTATTTATCATAGCATTGACTAGAACATTCAGAAGCAAACTCATATTTACCACTAGAATAATTAATAAAACCTGTAATAGTATCACCATTTGCATCTTTCAAATCATCACTAGTAATATATCCATTATTAATTAAAACATCAGTTGATATACAACAAGAGCCACTCATAAAATTATTATAGTAGTGTAAACTATTTTTATTTTCTGAAATAAATAAAGAAGCCGAAGAAGCAATTATCTTCTTTTGTGAATCATTAAGTTTATTCTTATTCTTTTCTAAAGATGAAGTAATATTTGGAATAGCAATCATTGATATAGCAAGTAATATTACAATAACCGCTAATAACTCAACCAATGTAAAACCCTTATTATTTAATTTCATCATAACCATCTCCTAACAATGTACACAACTATTTACTCTCTCATCAATAAATTCATAATTACCATTATTATACATAACACAACCAATAATTGTCTTATTATCACTATCTATTAAATCATCACTAGATAAATAATTATTACTAATTAACAAATCAGTAGCAATTCCACAACTATTTTTTATAAATTCATCATAATTATACTTATTCTTATTATCTTTTGCATATAATATACCTGCTGATATTATTACTTTTTCTCTTGCAGTATTAGTCTTATCTTTATTTCTTTGTATTACTGTATTTATGCTTACTACAGACATTAAAGTAATCATTAGTAATACTGCAATAACCGCTAATAACTCAATTAGTGTAAAGCCTTTATTATTCATCATATCACACCCTATAATAATTATAATAGATTATTTTCATTAATTCAATATATTTTAAAAAACGTTCAAGTAGAAATACCTAAACGTTATCTTTAACAAGTTTATTATACTCATGTACATTGACAGCCATTCCTAGAACAAATATATATGACAAAGTATATATCCATATTAATAATATTATTATAGATGATAAATTACCATAAACAATATCATATCTAGCAAAGTTTTTTAAATATATTTTAAATATAACAGTAGCTATAGACCAAATAACTGTTGTAAATAATGCTCCATAAGTAGTACTACTGCTAGGTATTTGACTACTGGGTGCTATTGTATATATTAGTTTAATATTAAAATATATTATTAAAAACGTAAATGGCCATTTAATTATTTTAAATATTAAAATTATTTGATTCATAAAGTTTTTAAATACTTTTGCACTCTGAATTAAATGTAATATATTATCACCAAATATAGGTACTACTATTAGAAATAAGAACAAAATAACTACAAGTATAAGTAATACGGTTGCTCTAATATGATCCTTAATAGCATCAACTTCATTAACTTTATATAACATATTAGCCGTCATTACTATTGAATAAGTACCATTAGTTGCAAGAGCAAAAGCCACAATATTAAATAAGCCTAAATTACTATCAAACCCTTTACCGGAAATAACTTCTATTACAACAGAACTCGCTTGCTCAGGTAAAATATTAGATAGTAAGTTTATTAAGGAATCTATTGAAATAGAAAAAGAAGAAGCAATTAATACAATGATTGTTAAAGTAGGTATTAAAGCCATAACTATATAATAAGCAATATTAGCG
>CAZTTM010000092.1:0-4127 GCA_964616035.1 uncultured Muribaculaceae bacterium | reverse complement strand
ATTTTGTAAAACCCCATTTAAAATATATTTGTATATTTCTTGTCTCACATGGTTCAACACCCAGTGTTAACGATTTAAATCATTTCTTTTTTAAATCATTTTCCATAAATTTATATAATTTTGAAAAATATCCTTGATTTTCATATTCTTTATTTGTTCTAAAGGCTGTTAAATATGCTTTACCTTCACCTATCAATCCTTCTTTATTTTGCATATCTGTATCATTTTCAGAAATGATTGCTGTTGCTTCAGTAATTATTTCATCATTAAGAATACCCATATAAACAATTCTATCATCAATATTACGTAATGATTCCGCTTTAAACTTTTTCCAAACATCCGAATTATCATGTTTTTTTATTTCTATATCCCATTTCTTAGTTAATAATTCTTCTGTTGCACTTGACTTTTTAATTAATAAGAATATAGTAAATATATTATCTTATACGCATAAAAAAAACACTTATTTCTAAGTGTTAATTATTTTCTTTTAATAAGTCAATTGCTTTTTGGAACAACATATCATTACGTAAGTATTCAACATTACCTAATTCTTTCTTAACTTCTTCTCCAGTCATATTATACTGTTTAGCTAATTCCAAAACTCTCTCATCTAACTCTTTATCAGTTATTTCTAACTTTTCTTCTTTTATTAAAGCCATTAGTAAATAACGATACTTAAGTCTTTTAGTAGCTTCTTCAGTCATTTTAGCCATTATATCTTCTTTAGTAGTATTAGTATATTTTAAATATAATTCTTCAGTAATACCTTGCATACTCATACGTTTAACTAAGTCTTGATACATTGCTTCTTTCTCATCTTCAACTAATTCATCAGCAAAAGACACTTCCATATTTTCAGATGCTTTATCTAATAAATCATCTTCAAACTTATGTCCTAACTCATGATTCTTTTCAGCTAATATTTCTTCTTTAATAGACTTCTCTAAATCTTCTTTAGTCTTTATAGTATCCATTCCTAAGTCAGCAAAAAACTCTTCATCTAATTCAGGAACTATTCTTGATTTAATTTCATTTACTTTAACTTTAAATACTACTTTTTGTCCTTTTAATTCATCAGACATATAATCATCTGGGAAAGTTAATTCTAAGTCTTTCTCTTCCCCTTTACTCATTCCAATTATTCCTTCTTCAAATCCTGGAATAAATGAATGACTACCAATAGTTAATGAATAGTTTTCTCCTTTACCGCCATCAAATGCTACACCATCTTTAAATCCTTCAAAATCAATAATAGCAACATCACCATTTTCAACTTTTCCATCTTTAACAGATAATTCAGCATATTCTTGTAATAATGAATTAATATGGTTTTGAACTTCTTCTTCACTTACAGTAGCTTCTTCTTTTTTTACCTTTAATCCTTTGTAATTACCTAACTTAACAGTAGGTTCAGTAATAAGTATCATTTTAGCTTCAAATGATTCCTCATCCATCTTAACTACTTCAATTTTAGGTTCAAGAATTGGAACAATCTTACCTTCTAATACAACACTTTTGTATTTGTCCTGAATAGCTTTATCAGCAGCACTATAGATTAATTCTTGTTTACCATATTTCTTTTCATAAACATTTCTTGGTGCTTTACCTTTTCTAAACCCATCAATCTTTACATCTTTGATAACAGTATCAAATGATGCATCAACTAAATCTTTCCATTCTTTTCCTTCTAATTTAATTACAACTTCTTCTTTCACTTCAATACCTCCTATTGTATATCAAGTATTTCTACATTGTATTTACCATTTGGACTTTCTACTGCTCTAGTTTCTCCAACTTTAGCTCCGATAATTGCCTTAGCAAGTGGTGATTCATTAGATATCTTATCATTAGAAGGATCTGCTTCTTTAGATCCTACTATTTTATATTCTTCAATATCATCGTCATCATCTACATATTTTATCTTAACAGTTGTGCCTAATCCAACACAATCTGTATCTACCTTCTCTATAATAGTTGCTCTTTCCATAAGTTTCTCTAACTCTAGTATTCTACCTTCTACTTGAGCTTGTTCACCTCTAGCGGCATCATAATCAGCATTCTCAGATAAATCACCAAGTGCTCTTGCTTCCTTTAATGCTTTAATTACTTCTGGTCTTTTAGTATTCTTTAAATAGTTTAATTCTTCTTCAACTTCTAAAAAACCTTCATCAGTCAAATATATTTTATCTGCCATTTTCTTTCCACCTCTTAACATTTCAAAATTGTACTATGTTTTTTATTCTTTGTCAAGTATTTTTATCCTCATCATATCATAAACATATACTTTCTTATTTAGCTTAAATTTTATAACTTGTTCTGGATGTCTTGCAACATCTAATAAATTATTTTCTTCATCATATATTTCAGGAACAGTATATGTAAATGTATCTATATTTGGTCCAAAAAATTCTACTATATCTCCTTGCTTAAAATAATTCTTTTGAATTAGTGTTATCTCCTGCTTATTCTCATCATAACTTTCTACTATTCCTAAAAAATCTTGATTAGATACTTCTTCTCTACCTAAGAAATATTGTTCATCCTTAGTAGGTAATTTATCATAAAATTGAATGGTATTATCTCTATTAGCTACTCTATTTAAAACTTTACTATAATATGCTATTCTTTTCTTATCTAATTTATTACTATAATAATCATCAATAGCATTTCTATAAGTATTAATAACTGTTGCTATATAATAAATACTGCGCATTCTACCCTCTACTTTTAATGAACCTATTCCTATATCTATCATATCATCTAATTTACTAATCATTGCCAAATCTTTAGAGCACATAGTAAACTCTGGGTCAATACTAACCTTATCTTGATTTTCATTTAATAAGTTAAAGTTCCAACGACATACTTGACTACATCCTCCTCTATTAGCATCTCTATTGGTAAAATAGTTGGATAATACACACCTTCCTGAATATGCTGCGCACATTGCTCCATGAATAAAACATTCTACTTCCATGCCTGTTTTATCAATAATCTCTTTAATTTCATTACGAGAACATTCCCTTGCTAATACTACTCTCTCTACACCAAGTTCTTTATAAAAATTGACACTCTCTATATTAGCAGTAGAAGCCTGAGTTGATATATGAATATTTAACTTAATATTATTCTCTTTTACTATATCTATAACTACAGGATCTGCTACTATAATTGCATCTACTCCAATATCTGCTAACTTAATTAAATATTCTTTTAATCCAACTATATCTTCATTATGAAATATAATATTTACAGTAATATATACTTTCTTATTTAATGAGTGAGCAAACTTACATGCTTCATCTATCTCTTCAATACTAAAATTCTTAGCATTAGCTCTAAGACTATAATCTCTACCACCAATATATACAGCATCAGCACCATATAATAAAGCAATCTTTAATCTCTCTATATTTCCCGCAGGAGATAATAATTCCACTTTCTTCATTATATATCGCCTTCTTTATTCTTTACTTTATATATAGTTTTAGTATCAAAAAAACCTGCATAATATTCTTTATCATTACCTTCTTTATTAATAAACATTAATAAATCTTTAATAAACTTACCATGTTCAATATTAAAACTATTTAATATATAATAGTCAATTATATCTATTTCTTTAATTCTATTGATTAAATTAATAGGCTCTTTAGTATAAATAGTACTACCTAACTTACTTTCAATAACAGGATGTTTAATACCATCTTGTTCTATATAATATATCTTATCTTCTTTAGAAGTATTAATATAATCTAAATAATTAGTTATTAAACTCCTTCTAGAATTAAATATTGGTATATAACCATAAACATTAAATAATATTTTTAATTCAGTATTCTTCTTTATATCTAATAATTCTTCTTTAGTAATATCAGATGATATATATGAATATTTAATGCCTAACTTCTCATAGAACTTATTAGAATTAATTGAAGTATTTAAATGTTCTTGACTAACTATTAATTCTATATTTAATTTATTATCTCTAACTATCTTATAAATACTTATATCATAAAACATTACTTTAACATTACCAATAGCACTTAATCTAAATAATATATCTTTAAGTATTAATAAATCGCCATTATGCATAATCTTATTTAAAGATATAATAATCTCTT